>CAZJJF010000643.1:0-1502 GCA_964546245.1 uncultured Anaerolineales bacterium | reverse complement strand
GACGTGGTTCACTGCTTCAAGCCGAAGGCCTACAGCGGCCTGGTGCAGACGGCCCTGTGGGGCCTGCGCAAGGCGGGGCGCTGGCGCGGCCGGCTCGTCCTGGACAGCGACGATTGGGAGGGGGCCGGCGGTTGGAATGACCTGGAAGGTTATGCGTGGCCGCTACGCCAGACCTTCGCTCGCCAGGAGAGCTGGGGCCTGCGCCACGCCGACACGCTGATTGTCGCCAGCCGCGCCCTGGAGACCATCGCCTTGAGCCTGGGCGTGCCCCGCGCGCGGGTGGTGTACCTGCCCAACGGCGCGCTCACCCTGCCGCCCGGCAGCGGGGCAGCGGCCCGCGCCCGTTGGGGGCTGGGTGATGCGCCAATCGTGCTGCTATACACGCGCTTCTTCGAGTTTGGGGCAGGGCGGCTGCTAGACACCTGGCAGGCCATCGTGGCGGCCGCGCCCGACGCGCGGCTGCTGGTGGTGGGCGAGGGATTGTTCGGGGAGGAGCGCGAACTGGGGGCGGAGGTAGCGCGGCGCAGCCTGGGCGCATCGGTCGTCTACGCCGGCTGGCCGGGCGAGGCCGCCCTGCCGGACATCTTCGCCGCCGCCGACCTGGCTCTGTACCCTTTAGACGATACGCTGGTCAACCGCACCAAGTCCCCGGCCAAGCTGCTGCAACTGCTGGGCGCGGGCGTGCCCGTGATTGCCGACAGCGTCGGCCAGGCGGCGGTCTACGTCCCCCACGGGCGCGGCGGCCTGCTCGTCCCGCCGGGCGATACGGCGGCGATGGCCGAGGCGGCCGTCAGCCTGCTACGCGACCCCGCGCGCCGCGCCGACCTCGCCGAGGGGGCGCGCGCCTGGGTGGACACTCACTACCGCTGGCCGTCCCTCGCCGAGCGGCTGGAGGCGGCATATAAGGGCCAACCATTGACCCTTCCCCTACCATGAGGCGTCAGCTAAATCGTCCCCTCGTCGCGTGGCTGCTGGTGGCGGCGTGGATGGGCGTCATCTTCCTGTTCTCCACCCAGCCGCAGCGCACCGTCGCCCCCGGCCCCCTCGTCGATTACCTCTCGAAGAAGACCGCCCATCTGCTGAGCTACGCCGCCCTCGCCAGCCTGGCCTACCGAGCGACGCGCCGCACCTGGCCCACGTGGTCGCGGGGTGGCGCCGCCCTGGTGGCTCTTGTCCTCGCCATCGCCTACGCGGTCATGGACGAGTTCCACCAGTCCTTCTCGCCGGGGCGCAACCCGTCGCCCGCCGACGTGGGCATCGACACCCTCGGCGCGCTGCTGGGACTGGCGCTGGCTTTGCTGGCGCGATCATGCCCCTCACGCCTGTGAGGAACGCTCCGAACGACCCCAGCTAGCGGCCATTGCGCTGAAGAAGCGGCAGGAAGATGAAGTGCTGTGTTGGCACGCTCCCCTCCGTCAGGAGGTACGCCGCAGTGGTGGTCGCGTTACCGCTGCGGTCGGTGCTACGGATAGCATAGTAGTAGACCGCACCAGGCGTCAGGC
>CAZJJF010000642.1:0-1505 GCA_964546245.1 uncultured Anaerolineales bacterium | reverse complement strand
GCGTAGGGGACGGGCGTCACCGGGGTGCCCGTCAGCACCATGTCGGTGCCCTGGCAGGCGCGCTGCACCGCGCCAATAGCGTCATCCAGCGTCGCTCGCTGGTCCTGGTCATCACCGACTTCCTGGCCCCTGACGGCTGGCAGCGGCCCCTGGGCCAGCTGGCCCAACGTCATGAGGTCGTCGCGGTGCGCCTGGAAGACCCGCGCGAGCTGGACCTGCCCGATATTGGCTACGTGACCTTTGAGGACCCCGAGACGGGCATGCAGGTTACCGTCGATACCGGCGACCGCAAGCTGCGTCAGCGCTACCACGACGCGGCGGCGGCGCGCTCAGCCGAGGTGCATCAGCGCCTGGCGGGTACTGGCGTCGACGAGTTGGTATTGAGCACGGGCAGCGAGATGTTGCCGGAGGTGGTGCGCTTCCTGAACGCCCGTCGCTATCGGCGCGGCCGCCAGGCGGCGCACGCGCCCACGGCCCTCGCCCGCGCCGTGCGGTAGGTCATCGCCTGCCGCCTCGACCCGTTCGCTATGCTCGTAGCGTGCCCTGAGCGGAGCGAACGGGGCACGCTACGGAGTAGTCGCTGCTGGCAGCAATCCCAGAGATGCCTCCTGCCGTCGGCATGACAATCGACGGTCACCCCGACGATGGGAGGAGTCTCCGCAGCGACCATAGCTGAAGCTCTTCGCTGTCGCTCTGAGCGACAAGTACGCCCGTGTGATACTGTATCAGGAGGACCGTGGTGACGTTTCAGTGGCCCTGGTTGCTATTCCTACCCTTACTTGTCATTCCCATCCTTGTCGTCCTGTACGTGGTGGCGCAGATGCAGCGGCGCAAGTACGCGCTGCGTTTCACCAATGTCGCCCTGCTCAGCCAGGTGGCGGGCAAGGGGCCGGGGATTCGCCGCCACATCCCGGCTGTGCTTTTCCTCAGCGGGCTGACGTTCCTGCTCATCAGCCTGGCGCGCCCGGAGGCCACCATCCGCATCCCGAAGGATGAGGCGTCGGTCGTTGTGGCGATTGACGTCTCTGGCTCCATGCAGGCCGAGGACCTCAAGCCCAACCGGATGGAGGCTGCCAAGTCGGCGGCGCAGGCCCTGGTGGACACCGTGCCCGACCAGTTGCAGCTGGCCCTCATCAGCTTCAACGCGGGGGCGAACCTCAACGTGCCCCTCAGCCGCGACAAGGACGCCATACGGCGTTCCATCGACCGCTTGAGCGCGAACGGCGGCACGGCCATCGGTGAGGCCATCTTCCTCGGCCTCGACCAACTCGCCAACCGCCAGGTCGATCCGCAGACCGAGAAGAACCAGGCCATCATCGTCCTGCTGTCGGACGGGACCAACACGGCCGGCCGCCCGCCGGAGATGTCCCTGGCGCGGGCCAGGCAGGAAGGCGTCAAGATTTACACCATCGGCGTCGGCGAGCGGGGCGCGAACCCCGCGCTGCGCAGCGGCCAGCGCGTCGGCCTCGACGAGAGCGCCCTGCAAAGCATCGCTGAGGCCACCG
>CAZJJF010000641.1:0-1517 GCA_964546245.1 uncultured Anaerolineales bacterium | reverse complement strand
AAGATCATACGCTTCCGCCGTAACTTCGGCCAGACGGCGGGCTTTGCGGCGGGCTTTGCCCAGGCTGAAGGCAAGTGGGTCGTGACGATGGACGCCGACCTGCAGAACGACCCCGCCGACATTCCGCGCCTGGTGGATAAGGCCGAGCACGAGGGTTACGACATCGTCAGCGGCTGGCGCATCAATCGCCAGGATACTTATCTCAGCCGCAAGCTCCCCTCCAAGATTGCCAACCGCATGATCTCCGACGTGACGGGTGTCCACCTGCACGATTATGGCTGCTCCTTGAAGGTGTACCACCGCGATGTCGTCAAGAATATCAACCTGTACGGCGAGATGCACCGCTTCATCCCGGCCCTCGCCAGCCGTATCGGCGTCACCGTGGCCGAGGAGCCGGTCAACCACCGGGCGCGGCAATACGGCAAGTCGAAGTATGGCATCTCGCGTACCGTGCGCGTCTTCCTCGACTTGATGACGGTGCGCTTCCTGCTATCCTTCGACACCCGTCCCATCCATGTTTTCGGCACAATCGGCCTTGTCACCCTCGGACTGGGCGTCCTCATTGGTCTGTACCTGACCATCGTCAAGTTATTCCTGGGCCAGAATATTGGCGACCGCCCGCTGTTGTGGCTGGCGGCGCTGCTGGTTATCGTGGGTATCCAGTTCATCTCGACCGGTCTGCTGGCCGAGGTTCTGGCCCGTACCTACTACGAGGCCCAGGGCAAGACCATCTACGTGATTCGCGAGGTGCTGGCCGACGCGCCGGTGGTCCCGGCGACCCACGCCTAGGCGGCCGCCCCGGCGGCCACGGCTCTATCGCCCATGGCCTCGTCTCACCCCACCCCTGCCCTGACCGACATTGGCTCCCAGCGCCAGCCGCGCGCCTGGCGTGGCCCCGTGCTGGTGGCTGTCGCCGCCGTCGCCGCTAACAGCCTGCTGTTTCTCCCGCTACCCCTCATCCTTCGCGCCATCGCTGCGCTCATCCTCATGTGGCTGCCAGGTATCCCGGCCGCCGCTCTCCTCCTGCGGGGCGGGGGCGCGACCTGGGCCGAGCGGGGTGCGTTAGCCCTCGGTACGGGCTTCGCTCTGATGATCGTCGGTGGTCTGATCCTCGCCTACCTACCCGGTCCCCTCGACCGCCGCGCCGTGCTGGTGGGGGTGGACGCATTGCTGGCGGCGCTGTGGGGGGGATGGCTCTGGGCGACCACTGACCACCGACCACCGACCACCGTCGGGACGACCGACGACCGACGACCGACGACCGACGACCAGTTGCAGCGGGTTCCGAGCCTTGCCCCGTGGTCGGTGGGCGGTGGTCGGTGGTCAAGGAGCGGCCCTACGTCCTTCGTCATCGGTCAGTGGCTCCTCATCGCCGCCCTGGTCGTGGCGGCTATCCTGCGCTTCACCCATCTCGGCTACGCCGAGTTTCAGGGCGACGAGGCGCGCGCCATGCTCATGGCGAACGGCTTGCAGCAAGGCCGCGACGACGTGCTGTGGCTGCACAAGAAAGGCCCTGC
>CAZJJF010000640.1:0-1526 GCA_964546245.1 uncultured Anaerolineales bacterium | reverse complement strand
CTGGCGAAGAAGATCGAGGAGGTGCTGATGTGGCAGCCGGGCAAGGAAGAGGGCGCGGCGCTGCAGGGCACGCCCGACGACCCGCGCTTCAAGTACCTCAAGTACGACTGACGCGACCGCTTCGCCTGCGGCGCCTCAGTACATCAGCCGCCCTTCGCGCGTGACGACGCCGATGTCGACGTAGAGCGAGCCGACGTTGGCGCTGTCGCCCGTGAAGTCCACGGGGTAGCCGCCCAGATCGATGCGCAGCTGGCGCAGCGCCGCCGCCAGGCGCTCCGGCGTCGGGGCCGGCCCGGCGCGGCGCAGGCCCTCGACCGTGACGCGCGCTGCCATGTAGCCGATCAGATGCAGCTGGGAGTGGTCGGTGCCCGGCGCGGCATGCTTGTCCATCGCCGCATGGAAGTCCCGCACCAGCGCCGTCGAACTGCTGTAGACGTTCGGGGTCACCTGGGCGAGGCCGATGCCTGCATAGCCTGTGCTCGGAACCTTGTCCACCAGTCCTTTGACCGGGACGTAGGACAGGCTGTACAGCGGTGTCGCATCCGCCAGGGTGCGAACGTCGCGTGCGAACGCCAGGCCGCTGTTGGGCGCCAGGATCGCGATGTAGGCCTGCGCGCCGGACTGCTTCATGGCGGCGGCGGCGGGGCGCAGATCGTCCTCGCCCGGCTTGACCGCAACCTTGCCCGCCAGCTTGAGCTGCGTCGTCGCGGCGGTCTTCTCCACGAAGGCCAGACCCGAGGTGCCGAACGGGATGTCCTGGTAGACGACCGCGATGCGCTGGATGCCCATCGTGGACAGGTGCATGACGATGCGCTTCAGCTGGGCCTGGTCGCTCGCCTGGATGTGGAACATCCAGCGGCTGCCCGGATTGCGCAGCGAGTCCGCTCCCGGCGTCACGCCGACCACGGGAATGGCCAGCTTGTCCAGGGTGCCGGCCTTGAGCACGGCGGCCATGCTGGCCGAACCCAGCGCGTTGACGAAGGCCACCGGCTTGTCGCGCTGTGCCACGAGTTCCATCACGCGGATGGTCTCGTCCGGCTTGTACTGGTCGTCCTCGCGCACGAAACGGATGCGCTGTCCGCCGACGCCGCCCTGCGCGTTGATCTGGTCGAAGTACGCCTTGGCGCCGATGTAGTTGGCGTCGCCGTTGGGGCCCAAGGGGCCGGTCGCCGGCGAGACCTGGGCGACCACGACTTCGGCGGCGTGCGCCGTCAGCCCGATGCTGCACGCCATGGCGAGCCAGCAAGCGATTCTTCTCATTCTCTTGTCTCCCCTGCCGCTGTCGGCGCGGCTCGCCCGGATTCTGGGTGCTCGCCGCGCGTTTGCCAGGGGTTAGGTCAAGGTTTGCCCACCGGCTCGGCCGCCGGAGCGAGCCGTGGCGTGACGCAATGCGCACTCTGCACTGGGCCGCCGGATCCGGGCTCGCGTTCACAGACTGTCCCCCAATCGGAACAACGCGGGCGGCGGACCACGCTGCGGCGCGCCCTGGCGCGGCGGAACGGGGCTTGCTACCTGAGGCCGTATGC
>CAZJJF010000639.1:0-1528 GCA_964546245.1 uncultured Anaerolineales bacterium | reverse complement strand
GCTGGCCGGCCGCGCGCCATGGCGCTTCAGCCCCTTCGACATCCCCCTGCTGATTTTCGTCGCCACGGCCGCCGTTGGCGTGTGGGCCAGTTACACACCACCCGACGCCTGGCAGGCGTGGTGGCTGCTCGTCGGCAGCGCGCTCCTTTTCTACGCCCTGTTGCGCCAGTCGCCCGCCAATCTGCGCGCCCTCGTGCCCGTCTTTGCCGCCTGTGCTGTCGGTGCGGCTGTCTACTTTCTGCTGACCAACGACTGGCGGCAGGACCCGGCCAAGCTCGGCCTGCTGAACCAGCTGGCTCTCGTCTGGATGGGCGGGCGACCTGCCCTGCCCCTACCCGGCCTCCAGCACAATGTCGCCGCTGGCCTCATTGCCATATTCGGGCCGTTCCTGGCGATTTCGGGTTGGCGCGCCTGGAAAGACCGTCGGCTGGCCCTGGCGGTCCTGGTGGGCGTGGCGGCCCTGGTGTGCGCCCTGGCGTTCGCCCTGGCTACCTCGCGTGGCGCCACCATCGCGCTGACGACAGCCGTTGCCCTGGCGTCCTGGTGGGCGCTTACCAGGCTGCGCGGCGGCGCAGGCTCGCCCCGCTCGCCCCGTCGCGTCGGCCTCGGGTTGGGGGCGCTTCTCCTCGCCGCGGCGGCGCTGGTGGCTCTCGCGCCCAGCCGGTTGGCCCGCCTGGTCAGCCTGATGGGCGGCAGCGATGGCTCGATGACGCGCGGTGAGGTGGCCCTGGCCGGGGCGCGTCTGGCCGCGGACTTCCCCCTCATCGGCGCTGGCCTGGCCTCGTTTCCGGGGCTGTACGCCCACTACATCCAGGTCGTGCCCTTCTACGTCCTTCCCTTCGCCCATAACCTCTACCTCGATATCGCCATCACGCAAGGCATCCTGGGCGCGCTGGCCTTCGTGGCTGTCTATGCCTTGAGTATCGCCGCTCTCATCCGCCCGCGCCGACTCATCTGGAGCCTACCCCTGTGGTGGGCGACGCTGATAGGCCTGATCGTCATCCTCATACACGGGCTGGTAGACAACGTCGTATACAACCAGGCCACCGCCCCCATCGCGTTCCTCGCCTTCCTCATGCCGGGCTATGCCGCCGCCCTGACCGGTTACGGCGTCGCCGCGCCCACCGCCCCGCGCGCCACCGCCCCGGCCGACCTGTCCCCCGTAGCGCGCCGTCGCTGGCTGTGGGTGGCGGTGGCGGTCGTTGCTGTGCTACTGGTCGTCGCCGCCGCCACCCGCTCGACGTGGCTGGCTGCCTGGCACGCCAACCTGGGCGCGGTGGACATGGCCCGCGTCGAACTCCGCGATTTTCCGTCGGGGAGCTTCGACGACGGTCGCCGCGTCGGTGAACTGGGCCTGGCCGAGGCGCGCTTCCAGACCGCCCTGGCCTATGACCCGGCCAGTCGCACCGCCAACCACCGCCTGGGCCTGATCTATCTGCTGCGCCGCAACTTCCCGGCTGCCTGCGCCTATCTAGAGGCGGCGCGCGCCGCCGGCGGGGGGCATCGGGGCCTCCAGAAGTCGCGGGGC
>CAZJJF010000638.1:0-1536 GCA_964546245.1 uncultured Anaerolineales bacterium | reverse complement strand
GGCAGATGGCCTCGGTGGCCAGGGCGCGGGTGCACTCGCCGCTGGCGAGCTCCCACAAGAAGATGCGCCCGAGCCCATTGGCGGCCAGGTGGCGACCATCCGGCCACAGGATTGGAGGGCCGAGCGGTTCCCCAAACTCATCTTCGTCCGCGTCCAGCTTCTGCGGATAGCTTCGCCAGGGCCGCTCTTGGCTCATAGGTCATTCTATCAGATTGGCCGTCGGAAAAGCAGGCCGAGGGCTTCAGCGATCTGGCCTCGCGGCCGGGCCAGCGCACCGCGCTGCCAACCTGAACCCGGAGGCGAAGCTGGAGCCAAGGCACGCCAAGGGGTAAAGTAGAACAATGCGTGAGTTCGTTCAGGCGCTCTGTGCGCCCGAGTGCGCGGGGCGGGCCCCAGGAACACCGGGCGGCGCAGCGGCACGCGCCCTTATCATCTCCGCGTTCCGGGGCACGGGCCTGGACCCGTTTGAGCAGCGGGTGCCCGGCTGTGGGGGCGCAAACGTACTGGCCAAGATTCCCGGAGAGCTCGACCGCTGGATCTTGGTTGGGGCGCATCACGATCACTTGGGGACAAGCGGCGGCCAGGTCTATTGGGGCGCCGATGACAACGCGGCCGCCGTCGCGATCGTGCTCGAAGTGGCGAAGCAGCTGGCGGCGCGGCGGCCGCGCGGGCGTGGTGTGATCTTCGCTTCGTTCGATGGCGAAGAGCCGCCGTATTTTCTGACCTCGGCGATGGGCTCGGAGCATTTTGCCCGCCATCCCATCGTGCCGCTGTCGCAGATCGATCTGATGATCTGCATGGATCTGGTCGGTCATCGCCTGGGCAGCGCCGGCCTGCCGGACGCGGTCACGCAGTCGCTGTTTGCTCTGGGGGCCGAGCGTAGCACGGGCACCGCGGCTCAGGTCGATGCCCTGGCGGCGGTCGAACCTGGGGTCATCTTGCGCCGGCTCGATGCCGAGGTAGTGCCGCCGCTGTCGGACTACGACCCCTTCTTTCGCCGCGGCGTGCCCTTCCTGTTCCTGTCAGCGGGGCGGTCGCGTCGCTATCACACGCCGCAGGACACACCCGAGGGGCTCGACTGGCAGAAGATGGCGGCGACGGCGCGCTGGCTGGAGCGCTACGTTCGGCACAGCTGCGAGCTTCCGACCCCGCCGCGCTTTCAGGCAGCCGCGCGAGACGACGCGGCAACGCTGCGGAGTATCCTCGCGCTGATCAGCGAGCTCGCGCCTTACGCGCCGCAGGCGCAGGCCGCCCAGTCCATCGCCGAGGGGCTGCTGCGCCGCTGTGATCGGACGGGGCGGTTGCCTGATGACCTGCAGCCACACGTCGCAACGTTGCTCTTGGGCTTGGAGCAGGGCTTGGCTTGAGCGCAGGCTCTCGGGTCTTTCAGTCACTCTCCGGACGATCTCGAAGAGTGAATACATCGAACGCCGAGGGTCTTGACTCCGGCGCGGGCTCTCGCCGAGGCGTGAGACTCCTGGGCGTTGCAGGCGGGTCCGGCTGGTCTCTTAACTCTGCTGGCGGGTTCGATGCTGG
>CAZJJF010000637.1:0-1539 GCA_964546245.1 uncultured Anaerolineales bacterium | reverse complement strand
AAGCGCTTCAAGCTCACCGACATCCAGGCAACGGCCATCCTCGACATGCAGTTGGGCCGCCTGGCCGCCCTCGAGCGCAAGAAGATCGAAGATGAGTATAAGGAAGTCATCCAACTCATCGGCTACCTGGAAGACCTGCTACGTAGCCCGCGCAAAGTCCTCCAACTCATTCGCGCCGACCTGAAGGGCTTGAAGGAACGCTACGGCGACGCCCGTCGCACCCGCATCCTGGCCGAGGAAGGCGAAAACTTCTCCGACGAGGACCTCATTCCCGACCAGGACGTGCTGGTCAGCCTGACCCAGCGCGGCTACATCAAGCGCGTGCTGGCCGACGCCTACCGCACCCAGCGGCGCGGTGGCCGCGGCATCACCGGTATGGTGACCCGCGAGGAGGACGTGGTTCAGGATATGCGCGTGGCGAACACCCACGACAATATCCTGTTCTTCACCGACCGCGGCCGTGTCTTCCAGATCAAGACCCACCTGTTGCCCGAGGCCGACCGTACCGCCAAGGGTATGCCCCTGGTCAACTTTATCGGCCTCGACAAGGGCGAGGCCGTCACAGCCATGCTGCCCGTGCCCAACGAGAACGGCGCGCACTACCTGGTCATGGCGACGCGCAAGGGCAAGATCAAGCGCACTCAGCTTAGCGAGTTCGAGGCCGTGCGCCCCAGTGGCATCATCGCCCTCACCCTGGAAGACGGCGACGCCCTGGGCTGGGTCCGCCTGACCGACGGTACGCAGGACATCCTCATAATCAGCGCCAACGGGCAGGCCCTGCGCTTTAGCGAGGACGAGGTGCGCCCCATGGGGCGTACAGCGGCCGGCGTGAACGCCATGCGCATCGACAGCAAGGACGAGATCGCCGGCATGGCGATTGCCCGTCCCCATACCGAGCTGCTCATCGTGACCCGCGACGGCTTCGCCAAGCGCACGCCCATCGCCGAGTATCCGGCCAAGGGCCGCGCCACGGGCGGCGTACGTACCCTCGACGTCAACAAACTGGCGGAGACCGGCCCCATCGTGGCGAGCCTCATCGTCAACCCCGACGCCGAGATTGCCATCATTTCCCGCGACGGTGTCGTCATGCGCACCGAGATCAAGGGCGTCAAGCAGGCCGGTCGCCCCACCCGTGGCTCGAAGGTCATGAATCTCAAGAAGGGCGACGTGGTGGCGTCGGTGACAATCCTGACGCCGCGCCTGCCTGACGAGAGGGCTGAGGCGACCACGGCCGGGGCGACCACCGACGATGGACCACCGACGACGGCCAAGCCCACGGCCAAGCCCACGGCCAGGGCGACCAGCCGCAAGGCCGCGCCCGACGCCGATGCGGTGCTGGCCAAGCCGAGCGCAACGCAGCAGACGAAGTCCATCGCCGACCCCAAGAAGGCGAAGCAGGCCGAGCAGCAGGCGTTGGACATCCTGCGAGAGACGAAGGACGAAGGACCGAGGACCAAAGGGAGCACGGCGCAGACAGCGCCAAAGGCGACGACGGGCAAGAGCGTCAACGCCGTCAAGCTCGGCAGCGCGCCCAAGACA
>CAZJJF010000636.1:0-1546 GCA_964546245.1 uncultured Anaerolineales bacterium | reverse complement strand
GACAAGGCGCTCTCGTTCCTGGATGTCGAGCCGGGTCTGGCGGATGTCCTCAAGAAGCCGCAGCGCGAGCTGACCGTCCACTTCCCCGTCGCCATGGACAACGGTTCGACGCGCATGTTCACCGGCTACCGCGTCCACCACTCGCTGGTGCGCGGGCCCAGCAAGGGCGGCATCCGCTACCACCACCAGGTGGACCTGGACGAGGTGCGCGCGCTGGCGATGTGGATGACCTGGAAATGCGCCGTCGTCAACATCCCCTATGGGGGCGCCAAGGGCGGCGTGGTGGTGGACCCGCGTCAGTTGTCTCTGCGCGAACTGGAACGGATGACCCGCCGCTACGCCACCGAGATTAGCATCCTCATCGGCGAGGAGGAGGACATCCCCGCGCCCGACGTCAACACCAACCCGCAGACCATGGCCTGGATCATGGACACCATATCCATGCATGAGGGTCACTCGGTGCTGGGCGTCGTCACGGGCAAGCCCGTCGAGGTGGGCGGCTCGCTGGGCCGCGCCGAGGCGACTGGCCGCGGCGTGATGTACGCCGCGCGCGAGGCGGCGCACCACCTGGACATGCCGCTGGCGGGCGCGCGCGTCATCGTCCAGGGATTCGGTAACGTCGGCTCTGTGGCGGCGCGGTTGATGGCGAGTCAGTACGGCTGCAAGGTCGTGGGTGTCAGCGACATGTACGGTGCGATCTACAACCCCCGCGGCCTGGACACTGAGCGCGCGTTGCAGCTAGTACGCGAGACAGGCACGGTCACGGAGTATGCCGACGCCCAACGACTGAGCAACGACGAGCTGCTGGTCGCCGACTGCGATATCCTCATCCCGGCGGCGCTGGAAAACCAGATCACTTATGACAACGCCAACGACATCAAGGCCACCCTGATCGTCGAGGGCGCGAACGGCCCCACCACACCCGAAGCCGACGAGATTCTGCAACAACGGGGCGTGTTCATCGTACCCGACATTCTCGCCAACGCGGGTGGCGTGACCGTCTCCTACTTCGAGTGGGTGCAGGACATTGGCTTCCTGTTCTGGAGTGAAGACGAGGTCAACGACCGCCTGCGCGCGATCATGATTCGCAGCTTCAACGACGTACTGAAGATCGCCCAGGAGAAGGGCGTCGATCTACGGACAGCGGCGCTGATTCTGGCCGTGCATCGCGTCGCCAGCGCCCTTGCCATTCGCGGCATCTATCCCTAGCATGGCCAGCATCAGTCACCGGCCGGTCTTCATGAGAACCCTGCTGTCTCTAAACAGTTCCTTAACAGGGTCCTGAGATAATCTCTTCATCCCAATGGAAGCATCCTTATGGAGAAAGAGAGTCTCAGAAGATGAAGCACAACAAACTGGCGCCAATGCTGATCGCATCAGCCTTGTTCGTATTGGCCGCGTGTTCGCCTCAGCAACCGACGGCGAGCGTCACCGCCGGGGTGGCAACCACAGCCGCCAGCCCCGTTGCTGCCCAGGCTGCGACAGCCACTCGCCCCGTGGCCACGCAGGCTGCCACGGCCGCTCGTCCCGTGGCCACGCAGGCTGC
>CAZJJF010000635.1:0-1547 GCA_964546245.1 uncultured Anaerolineales bacterium | reverse complement strand
GTGCAATACTGGATGCCCATACAGTACCAGGCTTTTCGATGTCCGCTGTCCTGTCGTGGGCCGGCGACGACGATGGGTTGCCGACCCAGGCCCTTGTTCATCCGTCGAGATCGCGTGCGCGGCGCTCCCAGCCGGGAGAGCTGCCGCCTGAGATCGAGCAGGCCATCTGGCGCGGCTGCGACCTGGGTGCGCAGGACGGCAACGTCGTCTCCAGCGGCTTCGAGGCGCTCGACGCCGAACTGCCCGGTGGCGGTTGGCCGTGCCAGTCCATCGCCGAGGTGCTCAGCCCGCAGCCGTCCGTTCTCGAGTGGCGCGTGATCGGTCCGGCGCTGCGCGCCATCGTCGCGGCCGGGCGCAATGTGGTGGTCGTCGGGCCACCCAAGACACCGCACCTGCCTGGCTTGCGACACAGCGGCATCGACGAGAAGCACCTCGTGTGGGTCCGTGCGGATACGCCTGCCGAGCGCCTGTGGTGCACCGAGCAGTTGGTGAAGTCCGGCGCCTGTGGCGCGCTCGTCGCCTGGCTTCCGCAGGCGCGCCCCGAGCAGATCCGGCGCCTGCAGGTGTGCGCGCAGGCCTGCGAGGGTCCGGTGTTCCTGTTCCGCCCGGCCGCGGCCCAGCACGAAGCCTCGGCCGCGAGCCTGCGGGTGATGGCCACCTTCGCGCTGGACTGGGAGATCCAGGTCCACGTGCTCAAGCGCCGTGGGCCCACCCATGAGGGCGTGGTCCGGTTGCGATCGGTACCCGGGGGGCTTGAAGCGGTGTTGACGCCGCGCCTGCAGATGCCCAGCCGACTCATCGCGACGCGCGAGGGCGCTCCACGCGACGGGACTCACCACGCGCCGGCGCGTCCGGCGCTTTCGGAGGGTGCGGCGCGCCCTGTGGTTCACGAGGCAGCAGTCCATGCTCTGGGCGGCGCTACTCCTTCCGCCCGGGCCCGACGGCGCGCCACCGTCCGATGAGGCACTTCGCGGAGTCGCAACGTGGGCCTTGCAGTTCACACCCCGGGTTGCCACCTCCGAAGAAGCCGTCCTCCTCGAGCTGGAGGCCAGCGCACGCCTGTTCGGGGGCAAGCGCGCGTTGCGCGACCGCATCCTCCAGGAGGGGGCCGACCAAGGGGTGAGTGCGCTGGCCTGGGCGACCAACAGCCTGGCCGCTCACCTGCTGGCGCGCGCCGGCATCGAGAACGGCTTCAAGCGCCCGCTCGAGGAACTGCTCGACACCCTCCCGATGAGGGCCCTCACGGCGGTGGCCCCCCACGAGGGGATCCTTTCCCGGCTGGGGTGCCGCACCTTGGGGGATGTGCGCCGGCTCCCCCGCGGGGGTGTGAGCCGGCGCTTCGACAAGCTGCTGCTGGGCGCCCTGGACCGCGCCTACGGCCTGCAGCCCGAGGCCCATGTGTGGGTCGAGCTGCCAGAGACCTTCGACGCGCGCCTGGAGCTCATGTCACGCGTCGAGATGGCGCCGGCGTTGCTGTTCGGCGCCCGCCGGTTGCTGCTGCAGATGTGCGGCTGGCTGGCGGCGCGCCACAGCGGGACCACCGCCTT
>CAZJJF010000634.1:0-1548 GCA_964546245.1 uncultured Anaerolineales bacterium | reverse complement strand
TCGATGAACAGCGCCGACAGGTCCACATCGTCGCCGCCGAGCGCCTCGCGAATGAGACGCCCGCCCCAGTCGTCGCCGACCGCCCCGGCGAACGCCGTCCGCCGCCCCAGCCGGGCAAAGCCACGGCTGGTGTAGCCACCCGCCTGCCCCACATAGTCCAGATTCTGAGTAAAATTAGCCTCGACCGTCCAGTCAACGTCGCGGCCGGGCAGATACACGTTGGTGTCGATGCCCACGTTGCCGATCACGACGACCTCGTATGGTCCACTGGTCATAGGCGACTCGCTTGGTGGCTGGCTTACGGCTAGAATATTGGGGAAAGTAGGGGGTAATTATAGATGGACCTCGGCCTGCACGATAAAGTTGTCATCATCACCGCCGCCAGTCGTGGCCTGGGCAAGGCCACCGCCCTCCAGTTCGCCCGGGAGGGAGCGCGCGTCGTCGTCAACGCCCGCGATGCCCAGCGCCTGGCGGCCGTCGCCGCCGAGTGCGAGGCCCTCAGCGGCAAGCCCGCCCTCGCCGTCCCAGGCGACGTGACACACCAGGCGGACGTGGAGCGCATCGTGCGCGAGACTCTCGACCGCTTCGGCCGCATCGACGTGCTGGTCACCAACGCGGGCGGCCCACCGGCCGGCCTATTCGGCGGGTTGGGCCTGGAGCAGTGGGAGGCGGCCTACCAGTTGACCCTGCTGAGTGCGGTTCGCCTCATCCAGGCCGTCGTGCCCAGCATGCAGGCGCAGCGCAGCGGCTCCATCGTCAGCATCAACTCCGTGACGGTCAAGCAGCCGATTCCCGGCCTGACCCTCTCCAACACCATCCGCGACGCCCTGCACGGCCTGGTCAAGACCCTGTCCCAGGAACTGGCTGCCGACGGCATCCGCGTCAACTCCGTGCTGCCCGGCTGGACGCGCACCGAGCGCGTCGACGAAATCCTGGCCTTCCGCGCCGCCAACAGCGGCCGGCCCGAGGCTGAGATTCAGGCCGACATCACCGGCGACATCCCGCTGGGCCGCATGGGCCGCCCAGAGGAATTCGCCAACGCTGTCGTCTTCATTGCCTCGCCGGCGGCGGGGTATATCACCGGCGTCGCCTTGCAGGTCGATGGCGGCATGGTCCGAGGCAAGCTCTAGGGAGGCCGCGCGTGAAGAACCTGGATACCCTGGCCGATAAGCTCCTGACCGGGTTGGAGGCCAAGAACACCGCCCGCGAGGAGGCGCTACGCCTCTCGCGCCAGTTGGTGCAGCACGCCTCGCGCACCATCCGCGCCGTGCATCGCGAGGAGTGGGACGAGGCGGCCGTCATTCTGACCGACGCGGAGACCATCGCCGCCAATCTCAAGGCGGCCACCCGCGCCCAGCCGGAGCTATACTCGGCCGGCTACGCCCAGGATGCCCTCAAGGAGTATGCCGAGGCGCACATCACCCGCGCCCTGGCCCGCGAAGAGGACCTGCCCGACCCCGACGCCCTCGGTGTCGAGTATGCCGCCTACCTCAACGGCCTGGGCGAGGCCATTGGCGAGATGCGCCGCCACGGCCTGGACCTGATTCG
>CAZJJF010000633.1:0-1553 GCA_964546245.1 uncultured Anaerolineales bacterium | reverse complement strand
CGCGCCAAGACCGAGACCGACGGCGAGCCGCGCCTCATCCAGACGGTGCGCGGCGTCGGCTACGTCCTGCGCGAGGAACCCTGACGTGTCCGTTCGCCTGCGACTGACGCTGCTCTACACGGCCATCCTGGCGCTGACGCTGGTGGTCTTCAGTGTCGCGCTGTACGCCATCGTGTCGCGGCTGACTCTCTTCTCCATCCAGTCCGAGCTGGTGGATGATACCAACCACCTGTTGCAGAGCTACCCGGCCCAGGGTGGCCGCGAGGGGCCAGGCGGTCGCGACAATGGTCGTCGCCCCGGCTATCCGCCGTCCCGTATCGCGGGCCCCGAAACCTTCGTTCAGGTTCTCAACCCTGACGGTGAGATCAACACCCGCGCCCCTGACCTCGGCGACCTGACGCTGCCCATCAATCCCGCCGCTCTGACCGCCGCTCAGGCCGGCCGCGCCACGGCCGAGCGCGTCGATGTCGAGGGGCAGCCCCTGCTCATGTACACTGCGCCCGTTATCGCCCAGGGCCGCGTTACCCAGATCGTCCAGGTCGCCCGCAGTGTCGCCCTCCAGGAGCAGGCCCTGGGCATCCTGCGCCGTATTCTCCTGGCGGGCGCGACCCTGGCCACCGTCGTCGCCTTCGGCGTTGGCTGGCTGCTGGCGGGCGCGGCGTTGCGCCCTATCGACCGCATCACCCAGACCGCCCAGGCCATCGGCGCCGAGCGCGACTTCAACCGCCGTGTCGAGTACATCGGCCCCAACGACGAGCTGGGCCGCCTCGCTACCACCTTCAACACCATGCTGGGCGAGCTGCAAGCGGGCTACCGCCAGACCGAGGAGGCGCTCCACGCCCAACGCCGCTTCGTCGCCGACGCCTCCCACGAGTTGCGCACGCCCCTCACCAGCATTCGCGGCAATCTTGCCTTGCTCCAGCGCGAGCCGCCCATCGATCCCACCGACCGCCGCGCCGCCATCTCCGACATGGTCGACGAGACTGACCGCCTCACTCGCCTCATCCAGAGCCTGCTCACCCTGGCCCGCGCGGACGCCAGCCAGACCCTGCGCGCCGAGGATGTCTCCGTCCGCCCCGTCGTCGAGGATGTCGCCCGCCAGGCCCAGCGCCTCGGTCCCCGCCACACCATCAGTGTCGATGTCGCCGCCGAGGTCGCGGTGCGCGCCGACCGCGATATGCTCAAGCAGGTGCTGCTCATCCTCGTCGACAACGCCGTCAAGTTCACTCCGCCCGGCGGCGTGGTGCATCTGGCGGTCCGCAGCGACGGCGGTCGGGTCCACATCTCCGTCGCCGACAACGGGGTGGGCATCCCCGCCGAGGCCCTGCCCCACGTCTTCACCCGCTTCTACCGCGCCGACACCGCCCGCAGCGGCGACAGCGCGGGCCTCGGCCTGTCCATCGCCCAGGACCTCGTCGAAGCCTATCACGGCGTCATCAGCGTCGCCAGCGAGCCGGGCAAAGGCAGCGTCTTCACCGTCACCCTCCCCGCCGCGACGGGCCGCTGACCACCGACCGCCGACCACCGACCACCGACCACCGACCACCGACCAC
>CAZJJF010000632.1:0-1567 GCA_964546245.1 uncultured Anaerolineales bacterium | reverse complement strand
TTGCAGCCGCTCCATCTCCTCGCGCAGCACGTCTACGTTGCCCCGGTCCCAGCCGTCGCTGATGATGAGGGCCACCGCGCCGCGCCCTAACACGCGCCGCCCCCACTTGTAGTTGAAGGTGTGCAGCGACTCGCCGATGCGCGTGCCGCCCGCCCAATCCTGTACCGTCTGCGCCACCTGACTGACAGCCACGTCCACGTTGCGCGTGCGTAGCTCGTGGGTGATGCGGGTCAGGCGCGTGCCGAAGACGAAGGCCTCGACGTGGTCCATGCCCTGGTACAGGGTGTGCAGGAAGTGGAGGAGCAGGCGGCTGTACTGCTCCATGCTGCCGCTGATGTCGGCGATGACGACGATGGGGCGCGGCTTGTACTTGGGTTCGCGCCATGCCAGCTCGACCATCTCGCCGCCAAAGCGGGTGTTCTTGCGCAGGCTGCGGCGCAGGTCGAGGCGGCGGCCTTTGCCGCGCCGAAAGCGGCGCGTGCGCCGCTCGCCCAGTTCCCAGCGCATGTCACGCAGAATCTGGCGCGCCAGGGCCAGCTCGTCGGCGGTGTAGCCCGCAAAGTCCTTATGGCGCAGCACCTCCATCGGGCTGGCCGAGATGATCAGGTCGGGGGCGTCGCCTTCCTGCGCGTCGTCGCCCTCCGTCGGCTCGTCGTCGGTTGCCTCGGCAAGGGCGATGCTGCGCTCCTGGGGCTTCTCCTCGCTGGGCTTCGCGTCGCTCTTGCGCGGCGGCTCCCGGCGCGGCACGGGTGTCTGGCTCAGGAGGGGCGCGAAGTTGGGCATATCGCGGGCCTGGGCGTTGCGCCAGAACAGGTTGAAGGCCTGGTCGAAGCGGGCCAGGTCGTCGCGGCGCGTCACCAGAACGGCGCGAGCGGCCCAGTAGAAGTCGTCGCGGCGGGTCAGGTCGATCACCTCCAGGGCCGCCAACAGGTCTAGCATCTGGGAGGTGTTGACCTGAACGCCGACGCGGCGCAGCAGGCGGCCGAACAGCAGCAGGTGGCGCAGGAGGCCCGCGCCCTGGCTGCCCGCTGCCTGGGTGGCGGCCAGGCCCTCGATTTGTCGCCGCCAGGCGGCGGTGGCTTCGTCGTACAGGCGCGAGTCGGTCACGGCTGGCTCACGTAGGCAGACGCATGCGCTCGAGCAGGCCGCTGATGCCCAGCTCGCGCACCTTCTGCACGTCGTCCTGGTACTTGAGGATGACGCCCAGGGTGTCATCGACGACTTCGGGGGTCAGGCTGGGCTGGTCGAGGGCGACCAGTGCGGCGGCCCAGTCGAGAGTCTCGGCGACGCCCGGCAACTTGTAGAGGTCCACACCGCGCAACTGGTGGATGAAGCTCGTCACCTGGCGGGCCAGCAGGTCGGGGGCAGCCGGGACTTTGGCGCGGACGATCTGGTACTCTTTAGCCTGGCTCGGGTAATCGATCCAATAGTACAGGCAGCGGCGCTTGAGGGCGTCGTGAATCTCACGGGTGCGGTTGGAGGTGAGGACGACCACCGGCGGCTGCTTGGCGCGTACCGTGCCCAATTCGGGGATGGTGATCTGGAAGTCGGAAAGCATCTACAACAG
>CAZJJF010000631.1:0-1581 GCA_964546245.1 uncultured Anaerolineales bacterium | reverse complement strand
CCCCCAGGGCTACGCCGGCGCCAACCCCGTGATGAACACTGACCCGAGCGGGCTCATGGTGCCGCTGGAAGAAGAGTGGGTCGGCGACCACTATGACCAGAGCGATGGGCGCAACTATGCCGGCTGCGGCGGCTGCCAGGACGGCGAACTGGAAACTGATCCCAGCCCCGACCCCCAGCTGGCTCCACCGCAAGCAGTTGAGGACCCCGTCGATGACATCAGGGAGATGCCGCACGGCGGGACAAGTAGCTCGGACGACGTGGCGTCGAGTGCGGATAAGCCGCACGCCACCAGGAGCGCGATTGCCGATTACATCGATGAGGTTTCGCTCACCCTCTGGGCGACCGCGCCTGTCACGGGTCTGGCAACAGCCGGCGTGGGTTGCTCTGCCGGCTTTTCCTGCCCAGGCGCGATCGCACTGGGCGTGACTTTGGCGCGATACCAGATGACGGCTGCTGGAGTCATTGGTTTTGGGGGCGCGATCGCCCACTGCGCGGCCACGGAGTGGGCAGAGTGTGGAGTTGGCGTGGCGGTCAGCATTGGGTCGTTCACCACTGGCGGGTCCGTGAATTCTGTCGCGGTGGATTGGGCCTTAGACGGCGTATGGTCGGCGGGCGCGGCAGCGGCCGGATGGCTGCTCCATTAGGTAACAACAGGACGGTCGCGTGCCTTGAGAAGGGAGATCGACTGAAATGGGGGTCGTGCTTGGCCTGCTCGCCGTTTCGTTGGCGTGCTTGGGCATGCTGGCAGCGCTGCTGCGAAGTACTTGGGCACGCGTTCGGGATGAGTCGCCCTACAGCAGTCTTGCCGCTCTGATCTTGGGCCTGCCTCTTCTTGCTCTTTTCGCCGTCGTTCTCGTTGTACTCGACCCTTCGTTGATGAGCGCCGCCGGAGCCGCAGTTGGGCTTTCAGCGTCGGCCCTCGGGCTTTACGCGGCGGAGTTGTCGTTGCTCGTCCTCGGTCTCGGCGGACGTCCAAGGGGCCGAAAGGTGGGCATGCGGTCCGGTCGTCCGGTTCGCGCCAATGCCGCGCCTCGCCAGGTAGTTCGCCGGGGCCGTGAAATTGCCATAGGAGGGAGCATGCTCGGTGGATTGGCCGGGATCGTAGCGACTTTTCAGGGAGTCTCCGTGAGGGACGCGTGGGCGGTCGCTATGTGTGGGGCTGCCTTTTCCTATCTTGCCGGCGCCGGATTTGTGGCGTTTGCACATCGGTTCGGCCGTCGACGGCGATGGCCGTGACGGCCGAGGGCGATGGGCTCCGCGACTCCAGCAATGCGGGGCTCACGAACACGATCTACACCTGGGACGTGGCCGCGGGTATGCCGGTGCTGCTGCAGGACCGCACGAGCCCGGCGACCGGCGCGAACTACGTGCATGGTCCCTCGGGCATCCTCTATCGCCTCTCGTGGACGGGCTCACAGACCTACTACCTTGCCGATGGGCTGGGCTCGGTAATGAAATCCATCGACGCCAACGGGAACACGCTGGGCACGGCGACCTACGATGTCTACGGCGCGAACCGCACGCAGACGGGGAACGCGTTCACGTTCAACTTCGCGGGCGAGCAGACGGACGCGACGGG
>CAZJJF010000630.1:0-1586 GCA_964546245.1 uncultured Anaerolineales bacterium | reverse complement strand
ATGGGTACGGTGTTCTGGCATGACCACGCGTTCGGCGCGACGACCTGGCCCCATGGCGGGTTCGGCGTGACGATCGTGGAGCCATTCGGATCCACCTATCATGATCCGAAGAACGGCAAGTTGGTGTATAGCGGTCCGATCGCGGACATTCACAGCAACGAGCCAATCGGTGCCGGTGTCAGCGGCAGCTTCCGTGAGTTGATGGTCTCCATCCACGACACGGTGCCGCACACCGTCAACGTCATCGAAGCCGGCAATCCTCCCGGACAGCCGATCGAAGTGGCGTTGGAAGCAGGAAAAACGGTGTCCTTCCAGATGCCGGACAAGATCCTGAATGCGCCGAACAAGTACATCAACGGCGGAACGCACACGACCGGTAGCGGCTTCAACTTCCGCGCGGCTCCGTTTGCACAACGCCTGTCCAACAATCCGGACACCTCCAAGCTGTTCAGCAGCGCGGTTCACGGTGATCCGGGCACTCCGCTTCTGCGGGCGTACACGGGCGACACCATGGTGTTCCGCCTGTTGCACCAGCTGATGAACGAGTCGCACGTCTGGACGATCGCCGGCCATACCTTCCTGACGGAGCGGTATGCGGCGGATGCCAACCGGAAGAACTCGATTCACGTCGGGATCGCCGAGCGGTATGACCTCGTCTCCAAGGCGGGCGGATTCCAGGGTATGCCTGGTGACTACATCCACTTCAACGGCAGAACGTCACACTTCGCCGAAGGTGGATGGGGCATCCTGCGCGTGCTCGACAAGCAAGTACCGGATCTGATGCCGTTGCCCAAGGGGACCAATCCTCTCGGGATCCCAGCGACACCAAATTCCGTCTGTCCGTCGGATGCCCCGGTGAAGAGCTTCAACGTCGTGGCGTTGGATCGTCCGATGAAGCTCAACCCGAAGGCCCCGGATGCGATCGAGGTGGACTTCGAGCGGAAGATCGAAATGACCATGCCGGAAGGCAAGATCTTCGCGTTGGAGGAGGAAGCTTCGACCGTCGCGGGCAACGTGATGCCGAATCCGCTCACGCTGCGCGCCAATCTGGGCGATTGCATCAAGGTGAATCTGAAGAACAAGATGAAGGCGAGCCGGGCATCCTTCTTTGCGCCAGGCCTGGCCTTCGATCCTCGCGACAGCCAGGGCTTGAACGTCGGCAACAATGCCGGCGACCAGACCGTGGCACCGGGCGAGAGCCGCACCTATACCTACTACGCGCATCCTTTGAACAAGGAAACGACGTCGTTGGTGTGGGACGGCGGTAACATCGTCGTCAATCCGCGCAACGGATTGTACGGTGCCATCGTCATCGGACCGAAGGGATCGCAGTATCGTGATCCAGTCACCGGTGCCGATGTGTCGCAGAAGAACGTGTGGCGGGCGGACGTCATTGTCGACACCACCCTCACCGAAAACGCTGGCAAGCGGAATTATCGTGATGTGGCCCTCTTCTTCCAGGATGAGGACAACATCATCGGAACCGCGTTCATGCCGTACGTGCAGAACGTGGCCGGTTTGACGTCGGTGAACTACCGCGCTGAACCGTACAAGTTCCGCGAAGAGCAAGGGTGCTCGCTGGGCAA
>CAZJJF010000629.1:0-1619 GCA_964546245.1 uncultured Anaerolineales bacterium | reverse complement strand
CTGGGCGGGCAGGCCCGGCATGTTCGTGCAGGCGGCCAGCGCGAGCACGAGGGCGACCAGCGCCGTCACCGCAGTGACACGCAGGCCAAGCTGGATAGATTTGCTCATTCTCTGTCCTCCACTTTATCAGTCGTGATGAATGGGCGCGCGGTTGGGCCGAGCGTCTTGCATCTCTGACGCTACGGGGGAAAGAATTGTTCCATTCCCCGTCGCAGCGGCTTGAGCTTCTAATAGGGCGCGGTGGGCGGGGGCGAGCCGAAACAGGTCGAACTGGCCCAGGCGAATAGCTTCCCGAACTCGCAAAGCCTCAGACCAGGCCATCTCGTGGTAGTCCTCATCGATGTCCCCCGACCGAAGCGCCGCATTCAACTCGTCGCCGTCAACGATGGCTACCTCGCCGGTTGGCAGAGCGACGACATCCAGGTACAGGTCGTCGTACCACGGCACGCCATCCTCGCCGGTACCGTGGTCCGCGACGATGTCCACATACCACTGGACGATCTGTCCATCCCGATCAAACATCGTGGTGACAATGGCGTGGCCGTCGCTGGGAAAATGCTGTAGCCACATGTACCCCACATCGGCGACCGTGACACCGCGTCCAAAGAAGACATCCCGCATCGGCGCGCGCACGCCGTCGATCCACAACAGGGCCACGTAGCCTGTGAACTCAGGCCCGTCCAGATGGGTGACGGCGAACCGCCGTTGAGTGACCCGCCGCCAGTCGGCGCGGTCGGCGCGCTTTCGCTTCATCGCTTACGACGCAATAGCTCCATCGAGCAGGTGGGTCAGGTAGGGCATTATTATACCATAATCTGCAAGCGTGTCACTATTGATGCTATAATCCGCACTGGTGAACGAAGGGAGGCCACACATGGACACATTTCGCCGCGCCAGCGTCGGTCAGGGGGCGCGCACCCTGGCAGGCCAGGACTACACAGCCGACGATATCTTCCGCCTCGATGCCGCGCGTCTCTTTTACGCCGATTGGGTGTGCGTTGGCCGCGCCGACGCCATCCCTGAAGCAGGCGACTATTTCCTCGCGCCCATCATTGCGGAGAGTATCATCGTCGTGCGGGACCAGCGAGGCCGCGTCTACGCCCACGCCAATGTGTGCCGCCATCGCGGCGCGCGGCTGTGCCAGGACGAGCGAGGCCGCTTTCCCGGCGGCATCCAGTGCCCCTACCACGCCTGGACGTATGGCCTCGACGGGCAGCTGCTGGCGGCGCGGCTGATGCACGATGTGGCCGACTTCGAGCGAGGCGAGTATCCCCTCCACCCCGTTGCCGTCGCCGAGTGGGAGGGTTTCCTATTCCTGAACCTGTCGAGGCAGCCGCGGCCCTTTGCCCAGGTCTTCGCCCCGCTGCTCGGCCGCTTCAGGGCGTGGGGCATGCCCGGCCTGCGCCTCGGCCGGCGCATCGAGTATGAGGTCGCCGCCAACTGGAAGCTCATCGTCGAGAACTACTCGGAGTGTTACCACTGCCCCCTGATTCACCCGGCTCTGTGCGAGCTATCGCCGCCGACCAGCGGCCGCAACGATCTACTGGAGGGGCCGTTCCTGGGCGGCTATATGGACCTCAAGACCAGTATCGGCAGTATGACCATCGACGGCCACACCG
>CAZJJF010000628.1:0-1628 GCA_964546245.1 uncultured Anaerolineales bacterium | reverse complement strand
GATACTGTCGACGCCCTCGACGGAGTCGTCCATAGTCAGGCCCATCATGTCCACGGACATCATGCAGGCGTAGAGATTCGCGCCGCCATCGACGAGCATCTGGAGGTACTCGCGCACCGGTGGGACGCCGAGCGCATCCATCTTCTGGTTCATCATTCGCGTCGAGACGTTGGTCATGCCGGGCAGGGCGGCGACGATGTTGGGGATGCCCATGTCGCCCATCTTCATGCTGGTGTTGCCGATGGGCGAGATCTGGAGCTTATCGACACGCTTCTTGGTGATCAGGTCGAGGCCCCAGAAGGTGAAGAAGATGGTGACGTCGATGCCGTTGCCCAGCGCGGCCCAGCCCATGATCAGGGCCGGATAGGCCATGTCCAGGTTGCCCTTGGAGCAGATGAAGGCGACGTGGCGCGGCTTCTCCTCGGCGACGGGCGCGGGCTGGACGGCGGGGGCGGGGACCTGTGCCAGTTCGGTAGCCATGTTACACACATCCTTCCGGCTTGCCCAGACCCGAGATCCTGGCGACCTTCTTGGCGGGGCCTTTGGGGAACAGAGCGAACATATCCTTGGTCGAGACGCCGGTCACGGTGGTGATGCGGCGCAGGGTGGGGGCCTTGCCGTCCGCGCCGGCGTCCTGGCGGCAGAAGTCGATCACCTTCCAGTGGGCCGGCGTCAGGTCAGCGATGCCCTCGTCGTGGGCGATGCTCACGGCGATATCCTTGTCCCACTCCTTGGGATCCGTCATGAAGCCTTCGTCGTTGACATGCACGGTCTTACCGGCGATTTCACGCGTAGCCATTGTGTTCCTCCTGAAGTGTTATTGCGCCGCGTGCCCGTTGCCCGTCTGGCTGCCCAGGTTGCCCAAGACCCGCATGGTCAGGGCCAGGCCACGCCGGACGTTCGGGTCGCGCATCTGCGCCAGTAGCGCGCGGTACGAGATGTCAACCGGTACATCCGTCTCCACCTCCACCGCCTGCGCCGTGTTGCGCAACAGATTCATAATCTCTGGCTGGGTCATCGACTTCACCGTTTGCAGGATGAGCACAATATTGTCGCCAAGTTGCCGCACGTCCTCCTCGGTGAACGACGTTACGACATTGTCGACGATGCGCACCCCGCCGCGGGCGAAGGTGAAGTAGCCCCGCTGCTCCATCTCTTGCAGGCTATCCACGGCCCTGGCGAAGGCCTGGTCGCCCAGCGGGCCGACCGTCTGCGCCAGGTCGCTGAGGCTCTCTAGCTGGTCGAGCATCATCTCCAGGTTGCGGCCATTGCGCAGCAGCCGCTTCACCACCCGCAGCAGATCGCCCAGGTCGATGTACTCCTGTACCTCCTCCAACTGCTCGGTGGTCAGGCGGAAGGCGTCGTTGGCGATGGGCATCAGGTCGCGCACCAACTCGGCGCGGTCGTCGCGGGCGCGCTCGGCGGCGCGGGCCTGCTCGGCCAGATACTGCACCTGGGTCGTCAGGGCGTCGATCTTGGCGTTCAGTTCCGCGATGGACTGGTCCATAGCGCCTCCGCCTGCTTCCACTTGCCGGCCATGCTCATGCGGGCCGGCAGGGGCAGTTCCTGGCCCTTCAGCAGGGTGTTCCAGTACAGCCAGCGGAACATCATCTTGCCCCAGTGATTGG
>CAZJJF010000627.1:0-1637 GCA_964546245.1 uncultured Anaerolineales bacterium | reverse complement strand
CCTACATGGTGGGCTGGCTGGCGTGGCTTGGTTAGCTGCACATGTTGGCGGCACGAGGACTCCCTGCTGCGACAAAGACTTCAAGGAACTCGATGAACACTGGGACTACTTCATTGAGCATGACCGTAACTTTGACTTAATTGGGGGACTGTCAGGGCTGATCATAGCCCTGCTCGAGCGCCAGCAGTCGGCCCGTACGGATGCAACGCTGGGCAGGATAGTCGATCGCCTTGCGTCTACGGCTGTGCGCGAGGACGGCAACGCCACATGGTTCACGCCGGCGGACTCGCTTGTGCCGTATCAGCGAGTGTTGGCACCGCGAGGTTACTTCAACTTGGGTGTGGCGCATGGTGTGCCTGGTGTGGTCGGAGCGCTGGCCGCAATGGCTCACCAGGATCGAGCTACTGAGGATTCTCAGCTTCTTCTCTCAGAGGCGGTTCGTTGGGTACTGTCCCGTCGCCAGGTGGACGGGTCATATGATCACTGGGAGGCACCAGATGCCGAGCGAGCCAGGAGCCGCGTCGCCTGGTGCTACGGGCCGCTTGGCGTAGCTCTAACGCTCGTCTCGGCTGGCATCGCGCTCGGCGACGGCAGTGTCGTCCAAGCTGGGATTGAGTCTGGTCTGGCTGCTTACAAGCGCCGAAGTGACGCTGGAGTCGTCGATGCCGGTCTGTGCCATGGCGCTGCCGGAAACGCGCACCTTGCAAACTGTCTATTTCATGTAACTGGAATAGAAGCTTTTGCGGACGCTTCACGGTGGTGGTTCGAAAGAGCCCTGGATATGCGCGTTCTTGGTCAAGGTTATGCCGGGTTTAGATCGTGGTCCGCGATCGGTTCTGACATGTCGCACTTTGAGTGGATTGCCGACGAGGGATTTCTAGGCGGCGTCACGGGCATAGCGCTCGCCTTCATAGCTGCAGTAAGTGACGTACCGCCGAGTTGGGACCGCTTGCTTCTCTGCGACATGCCCGCCGTGGTTGCAATGTCCCAGGTCGCCAACCCCAACAGCCCGGCGCAAGCTCGAGCTTAGCGATGGAGGCCCAGGTCGGGTCATCAGAGCGAGCGACCGCGGCCGCCGCCTGTGCGCTGTCGGCCACGGAGTGGCTCGAATCCGTAGCCATCTCTGAGGAACCTGAACTTCTGCGATGGCGAGTCGTCCCGGATTCGGCCTACGACGAACGCAGGGACTGGTCGCTCTATTACGGGGGGGCCGGCATTTCGAACTTTCTCATGATGGTGTGCTCCGTCACCCGCACGGAGCAGCATCGGCGAATCGCCGAGGCTTCTCTACGGGGTGTGGTAAGGGATGCCTTTGTTGGCCAGCATGGGCGTCCTTTTAGTCTAGCTTGGCTGCCCCAAGGGAGCTCCGGCCTATACCTTGGTCCGGCTGGGGTCGCCCACACCCTCATGGTTGGGTCGCTAATATTCTCCGATTGGGATGTCAGATCTACGGCCTACAAAGCGGCCGAGGCGGCCATCGGAGTTGGGGATAGGAGACCATGGGCCGCCTGCTATGACATTGTCGGCGGTGCGTCAGGCGTCGGACTCTTCTGTGTGAGTGCGTTCAGACTTGTTCGAGATGAGTGGTTCAGGGACAGCGCACGCGCGTCGGCGTGGCCACCGTACAGTACCGCGGG
>CAZJJF010000626.1:0-1657 GCA_964546245.1 uncultured Anaerolineales bacterium | reverse complement strand
AGGCGCGCCTGGGTGGTGGCGAGAGCCGCATCGCCGCGCAGCACGCCAAGGGCAAGCTCACTGCCCGCGAACGCCTCGATCTCCTCCTGGACGAGAACTCCTTCCAGGAGCTGGACATGTTCGTGACTCACCGCACCGATGCCTTCGGCCTGGACAAGCAGAAGTACCTGGGCGACAGCGTGGTCACGGGCTATGGGACCATCGAGGGCCGCCTCGTCTTTGTCTTCTCCCAGGATTTCACTGTCTTCGGTGGCTCCCTCTCGGAAGTCCACGCCGAGAAGATCTGCAAGGTGCTAGACCTGGCGGTGAAGAACGGCGCGCCCGTTATCGGTCTCAACGATTCCGGCGGCGCGCGTATCCAGGAAGGCGTGGTCAGCCTGGGCGGCTATGCGGACATCTTTCTGCGCAACACACTGGCCTCCGGTGTCATCCCCCAGATCTCGGCTATCATGGGGCCATGTGCGGGTGGCGCGGTCTACTCACCGGCCATTACCGACTTCATCCTGATGGTCAAAGATACCAGCCACATGTTCGTCACAGGCCCAGAGGTGGTCAAGACTGTCACCCACGAAGACCTGACCTTCGAGGAATTGGGCGGCGCAATGGTGCACAACAGCGTCAGCGGCGTGGCCCACTTCGCTTCCGAAAACGAGGCCGACTGCCTTTCGACGATTCGCAAGCTCGTCAGCTACGTGCCTCAGAATAACATGGCCGAGCCGCCCCGCGCCCCAACGGCCGATGACCCGCTGCGGATGGAGGCGCGCCTCGATACCATCGTGCCTGACAACCCCAACCGGCCCTACGACATGTACGAGGTCATCCAACTGGTCGTGGATGATGGCGAGTTTCTGGAGGTACAGGCCCATTGGGCGGCCAACATCATCGTCGGCTTCGGCCGCCTCAATGGGCGTTCGGTCGGTATCGTCGCCCAGCAGCCAGCCGTCCTGGCTGGCGTGCTGGATATCGCCTCTTCGACGAAGGCAGCGCGGTTCGTGCGCTTCTGCGATTGTTTCAATATCCCCATCATCACCTTCGAGGATGTACCTGGCTTCCTGCCCGGCCTCGCCCAGGAGCACGGCGGCATTATCCGCAGCGGCGCGAAGCTGCTATACGCCTACTGCGAAGCCACCGTTCCCAAGATTACCGTGATTACCCGCAAGGCCTACGGCGGCGCGTATGACGTGATGAACTCCAAGCACGTGCGGGGCGACATGAACTTCGCCTGGCCCACCGCCGAGATTGCCGTCATGGGGCCGGAGGGCGCGGTCAACATCATCTTCCGCAAGGAGATTCAGGAAGCCGAAGACCCTGAGGCGACCCGCGCCCGCCTGGTGCAGGAATACCGCCAGAAGTTCGCTAACCCCTACGTCGCCGCCCAACGCGGCTACATCGACGATGTGATCGAGCCACGTGAGACGCGCCCCAAGCTCATCTCCGCCCTGGAGATGCTCGCCAACAAGCGCGATAGCAACCCACCCAAGAAGCACGGCAACATCCCACTGTAGCAGAGACGAAAGGCGAAGGACCAACGGGGTTAATCCCATTGGTCCTTCGTGTCCTCGGTCCTCAGTCGGTTCTACAGCCCCGGTCGCTCGCCCTCGCCCGGCGGGGCGGCGCGGTGGCGGGCCGCCCGCTCGATGCGGCGGTCCATCCCGAG
>CAZJJF010000625.1:0-1657 GCA_964546245.1 uncultured Anaerolineales bacterium | reverse complement strand
TGGCCCGCCTCCTGGCCTGGGGTGCGGACCAGCGCAGCCACCTGCCCTGGCGGGCTGCCGAGGCTGGCGGCCGCCGCGACCCATACCGCGTCTGGGTCGCCGAGATCATGCTGCAACAGACGGGCGTGACCACCGTTGGCCCCTACTACGACCGCTTCCTGACCCGCTTCCCGACTGTCGAGGCGCTGGCCGCCGCGCCCCTCGACGACGTGCTGAAGGCCTGGGAGGGGCTGGGCTACTACGCCCGCGCTCGCAATCTACACCGCGCCGCCCAGATTGTCGTGGCCGAGTACGGCGGCCAACTGCCGAGCGACACCCACGCTCTGGCGCGGCTACCGGGCATCGGCCGCTATACCCTGGGGGCCATCCTCAGCATCGCCTTCGGCCAGCCCGCGCCCATTCTCGACGGCAACGTGCGCCGCGTCCTGGCGCGGGTATTCGCCATCACCGACAACGTGCGCGCCCCGGCCGCCGAGCGGCGGTTGTGGGCATTGTCGGAGGCGCTGGTTCCCGCCGCTGCGCCCGGCGCGTTCAATGAAGCTCTCATGGACCTGGGGGCGACGGTCTGCCTGCCAGGGCGGCCGCGCTGCCCGACCTGCCCGGTCGTGAGCCTGTGTCAGGGGCAAGCGTTGGGCATCCAGGACGAGCTGCCCGTGGTGCCGCCGCGCCGACAGATACCCCACTACGACGTGACCGCGGGGGTTATCTGGCGCGGCGACGAGCTTCTGGTCGCCCAGCGCCCGCTGGACAAGATGTTGGGGGGCTTGTGGGAGTTCCCCGGCGGCAAGTGCGACGCGGGCGAGACGCTGGCCGACTGCCTGCGCCGCGAGTTGCGGGAGGAACTGGCGATTGACGCCGAGGTGGGACAGGCGGTGACGGTTGTCCGTCACGCCTTCACCCACTTCCGCATCACCCTGCACGCCTTCCACTGCCGCATCGTGGATGGCGAGCCGCAAGCCCTCGAAGTCGCTGCCATCGCCTGGACGACCCTGGCCGACGTGGACCGCTACGCCATGGCCGTCACGGACCAGCAGATCGTCGCTGCGTTGCGGGGTGAAACGTGGCGGCAGAAGGAATAGGCTTCAATGCGCGAAGAGATTTTGGCCGTCGTGCGGCGGTTGGACCGTGACCTGGACGGGGCGCTATGGGTACTGACGGGCAGCGTCGGGCTGGCGTTGCAGGGGATGCCGCTAGAGCCGCGCGACGTGGATGTGCAGACCGACGCGGCGGGCGCGTACGAGATTCAACGCCGCCTTGCCGCCTACACCACTCGCCCCGTGGCCTTCGTGACCCGCGAGCGGACCCGCTCCCACTGGGGTGGGTTCAGCATCGATGGCATCGAGGTCGAGGTGATGGGCGACGCCCAGCAGCGGCCCCCCGGCGGCGAGTGGGGCCCCGCGCCCGACCTGGCGCGCCTCGCCATCTGGGTCGAGATGGACGATCTGCGCCTGCGCG
The DNA here is from genome assembly GCA_964546245.1 of uncultured Anaerolineales bacterium. Classification (GTDB taxonomy): domain Bacteria; phylum Chloroflexota; class Anaerolineae; order Epilineales; family JAHCIE01; genus JAHCIE01. The sequence goes on along the minus strand of CAZJJF010000625.1, from coordinate 202 downwards.
TCCTGCCCCTGGCCTACGAGGCCGACGCCTACCGCCGCATGGGCCGCGACGAGAAGGCCGCGCTTATCCAGGCTCATGCCGACTCGACCACGGACCACTGACGACCGACCACTGACTACCGACCACTATATGATCAGGTGGGCGGGGGTCCGTGGTCGGGCGTCTGTCGTCACTCCCCGCACCACGGCCGCGCCGTCTCGAT
>CAZJJF010000624.1:0-1658 GCA_964546245.1 uncultured Anaerolineales bacterium | reverse complement strand
CGCACCTGCACTGGGAAATGCGGGTCAACGGCGCCGCCGTCGACCCTCTGGAATGGACGCGCCGCGCTATTGGGCCTGTCGGCCGTGAGGCGGGGCCATAGAGAAGGACGATGACCGACACCATCCGTCCGCAGCACGATACGCTGGTGGTCCTCGACTTCGGCTCGCAATATAGCCAGTTGATTACGCGCCGCTTGCGCGAGCTGGGCGTCTATGCTGAGATGCTACCCTGGAACGCGCCTGCCGCCCGCGTCCTGGCCCTCGAGCCCAGGGGCTTCATCCTCTCCGGCGGCCCTGCCAGCGTCTACGACCCTGGCGCTCCCACCCTGCCCGACTACGTTACCGCCAGCGAGCGGCCTATCCTGGGCATCTGCTACGGCATGCAGCTGCTGGCCTATAGTCTGGGCGGCCAGGTCGCGCCCAGTGGTCGGCGCGAGTATGGCCCCGGCGAGGTTCACGTCACGCAGGCTGACGGCCTGTTTGCGGGCCTGCCGCACCACCTGGATGTGTGGATGAGCCACGGCGACCGTGTCGAGCGCATGCCGCCCGGCTTCGTCTGCCTGGCGACCAGCGACGCCTCGCCGTTGGCCGCGATGGGCGACGGCCAGGGCCGCTACGGTATCCAGTTCCACCCCGAAGTGAGCCACACCCCGGCCGGCCGCGACATCCTGGCGAACTTCGTTGCGCGCTGCGGCGCGCGCCGCGATTGGACGCCCAACCACTTCATCGACGAGGCCGTGACGGCCATTCGCGCCCAGGTGGGCGATGCCCACGCCGTGTGTGCCCTGTCGGGCGGCGTCGACTCCTCCGTGGCCGCGACCCTGGTCGCCCGCGCCATCGGCGACCGCCTGACGTGCATCTTCGTGGATCACGGCTTGCTGCGCCAGGACGAGGTGGAAACGACGCTGACCATGCTGCGCCCCGTCATCGACGCACCGATTCGGCCCGTCGATGCCAGCGAGGACTTCCTGGCTGCGCTGCGCGGCGTGACCGACCCGGAACAAAAGCGGCGCATCATCGGCGAGCGTTTCATTCGCACCTTCGAGACTGTGACCGAGCGCCTGGTTGAGGACGACCCGGCCCACGCGCCTCGCTTCCTGGTTCAGGGGACGCTCTACCCCGACGTCATCGAGAGCGCGGAGCCATACGGGCGCGACGCGGGCGCAACGCCTGCCGCCAAGATTAAGACGCACCACAATGTGGGTGGCCTGCCGCGCGAGATGCGCTTCGAGTTGGTCGAGCCGTTACGCTACCTGTTCAAGGACGAGGTGCGGGCGGTGGGGTTGGCGCTGGGGCTGCCGCCGCAGGTCGTTCGCCGCCAACCATTCCCTGGACCGGGTCTGGCGGTGCGCATCCTGGGCGATATCACGCCGGAGCGCCTGGCGACACTGCGCGCTGCCGACGCCATTGTGCGCGCCGAGATTGAGGCCGTGCCTCTGGACCCGCCTGTCTGGCAGTTCTTCGCCGTCCTGGTCCCCGTCAAGAGCGTGGGCGTCCAGGGCGACTTTCGTACCTATGCCGACCTGATCGTCATTCGCGCCGTGACGAGCGAGGATGGGATGACGGCCGACTGGGCGCGGCTACCGCACGATCTACTGGGGCGAATGGCCGCGCGCATCGTGAACGAAGTGCCCCACGTCAACCGGGTGGCTTACGAC
>CAZJJF010000623.1:0-1659 GCA_964546245.1 uncultured Anaerolineales bacterium | reverse complement strand
CCGCGCCGTAGGAGGCCAGCTGGTCGGCGCCGTGGGGTTCGTCGGACAGGTGGAAGTAGCTGCGGTCGAGCAGGTCTTCCTCGGCGAGCAGCGTCCGCAGTTCGCCCAGGTACTGGGTCAGGAAGGCGCGGTAGACATCGGATGTGGCTCCGGTCTCCGGCGACCATAGCAGGTCGCCTTCCTCGCCGTGGCCGAGGTAGACGCGCACTGCATTCTGTGCACCCCATTGGGTGAACAGGTGCGCCCATTCGAGGCGGCGCAGGCCTGCTGCCTGGGCGGCCGCGAGCCAGCGGCGCACCAGCGACCAGTCGAAGGCGTAGCCGTTGCCGTCGCGACGGATACCCAAGAGCTGGGTGGGGCGCTTGATGCCGTCCAGGGAGGGTGTCAGGGTGGGTACGTACAGTGTGTCCGAGCCGTGCTCGACGAGGTTGCGGAGATAGGGGTCGAGGATGCGCCAGAAACGGTCATCGGTGAGCCGCGTCCCATACCAGTCCATGAGGGCATCGGCGTAGAACCAGTGGGTCACAGGGAAATCGCGGCGCTGGGGCAGGGCGATGGGATGGACGCGCACGGTGGCGGGCAGCGTGAAGGTCGGCCCCCCATCGACGACCAGACGCACCGTGACGGTGTGATCGCCGGGCGGCGCGTCAGGCGCGACACTGATGCTAACCCAGAAGGTGATGGTCTCGAAGGGACCGACGTGGCCCTCAGCATCGGAGAAGAGAGGATCGGGAACCAGGCCCGGCAGGTGCTCGAAGCCCTCGATGTCCTCCGGCTCGGTTCGCGTCGCCAGGTGGGCCAGGGTCACGTAGCCGACACGGCGCACGCGCGCGGCGAGGCCATCGGGCGCGTCGGCCGTGGCGCGGATAATGGCGTCACCTGCCTCGATGCGCAGGCTTGCCTGGAATGAGAGACGCTCGCCACGGGCGGCGTCGAGGGTGAGGGGGACGGCTGGCTCAGCAATAGAGCGCGGATAGAAACGGTGCAGGGACGTAGATAGCCAGGCGCGCACGGACAGCCTCCTGAGGCGGCGACAGGGCCGCGGGTGGGATGGCTATCAGTGTACCTCAGGCGGCCTGAGAGCGCAACGTCGCGAGGGAGGCGAAGCCATGATTGACCGCGCGCACCGTCCCGTCGGGAGTAAGGACGACGGTGGTCGGCACGGTGAGGACGCCGAAGCGGTCGGCCAGGCTGCGCTCGGTAACGGCGTCGACCGGCACGACGTGGATGGGCGCTTGCTGCGCCAGACGCCGCAGGGTCGGCGCCTGGGCGGTGCGACACTGGTGGCAATCGGCCGTCCAGAAGTAGAGAACGGTCGGCCGTGTGGGGTCAAGGGGCAGGTTGACGCTGTCGGCGGCGGCCTGGGCGCGGCCGCGAGTCAGTCGGCCCAGGCTTCGCACTGCTAAGGGGACGAGGGCCAGCAGCCCCAAAAGGATGCCAGCAACGATGATACGCTCGACGAGGGTGGCGCTGTCCATAGGCTACGACCAGGTAGGCAGCGCGATGCGCACACCGAAACGGGCGAGCTGGTAGTATACAAAGCAGCCGACGCAGAAGCCGAAGAACAGGTTGACGGCGGCCAGGATGATGACAATCCAGGCCAACGCCCAGCCGAGGGTTGCTGCACCGGTCAAGAGGGCAATGCTACTCGCGATGAGG
>CAZJJF010000622.1:0-1673 GCA_964546245.1 uncultured Anaerolineales bacterium | reverse complement strand
CGTCGTGCCGAAGCGCGCGGCGATGCCGCTGAGGGTGTCGCCGGGTCGCACCGTGTAGGTCTGGCACTGCCCCGGTGGTGGTGGCGGCGTCCCTTGTGGGATGCACAGCGTCTGGCCAGGGTGGATGATGTAAGGTGGCCTTAGGTTGTTGACATTGATGATTACCTGCGGCGATACGCCGAAGCGCCGCGCAATGGAGTTCACCGTGTCACCGGGCTGGACGGTGTATAAGGTGCATTGGGGGGCGGCCTGGGGTTGTACCTCCCCCTGGGCCGCAGCCGGTGTAGCCGAGACCAGCGGCACAAGGCCGATGATCAGGGCCAGCGCGAGCAGCCAAAGACGTTGACGCATGTCCTTCTCCTCCGGGTGGTCTGCCTTGATGGTGACCCCGCCTCAACGCGGGGCGATGGCGAAGAACCAGCTGACCTGATCGACCAGCTTCTGGGCGGCGCCGCTGCCCGTATCGACGCGGCGCAGCGAGATATCCGGCGGTGTCTCGCCGTTGGCAACGAGGAGCGCGCCGGGGCCGAGCCAGTCGGCCGAGAAGGGCGCCAGGTCGCTACCCTGGCCGATACGGCGCGGACCTTGCCCATCCACGCCGACCAGCCACAGTTCGTTTGTCTCAGGGGGGCCGGGACCGTCATCCGGGAAACGGACGTAGGCGATCTGACGGCCGTCGGGCGACACCGACCCGTAGCCGAAATCCCCCTTCGCCGCCGCTACCTCGCGGCGGTCCTTGCCGGTCAGGTCCGTCGTTCCGAGGCGGTAGTTGTTGCCTGCCCGCCACACGGCCAGCAGCCGCTTGCTGTCGGGCGTGAAGCCGTACACCCGTGCGATGTCGGTCGGCAGCTCGACGGCCGGCGAGCCGTCCAGAGCGACGAGGCGGTTGGGACTGGGCAGCACCCACAAGGCGTGCGCGCCATCCGGTGACCAGACCAGAGCGTCGGGGCCGTAGTCGGTCGGGGCCTCCATTTTCACCTGGGCCAGCATCTTGACCGGCCCACCCGCCGCCGACACGCTCCGCAGCGACAGGGTGTCGCCGTCCTTCACCTGGAACACAATTTGGTCGCCCTGTGGCGCCCAACTTACCAGGTTGGGCAGCACACGCGCCGCCCCTTCCATCCTGGCGGCCGTCAGCGGCCGTGCGTCTTCGGCCAACGTCTTGACATAGACGCCCGTCTCGTCGGCCCAGGCGTAACCCTGGCTGTTGGGGGCCCAGGTGGTGATGAGGCGCGCCGCATCCAGCTGGCGCCGGCTCGACCCGTCGGTGGCAAACAGCCACGTGCCTTGCCTGGCGTCCGGCGTGGTACCGATCACCCAGCGAGTGTCAGGCGCGACGGCGGCCGGCTGCACCGTTGTATCGTTGGCGGGAAGCGGGTACAGGCCATCCGGCGATATCTGTCGCGGCGGCGTGCCGTCGAAGCCCGCCACCCACAGGGCATTGTCCCGCACGTAGACCAGGATTCGAGGCGCGGTCCCCGGCGCGGGCGCGATGGTGGGCTGCACCCCACGCGGCGCGGCGGCGCTGGCGGCAGTGGCCGCCGCTGGCGCAGCCGTCGGGCCAGGAACCGTCGCTGCCGGGGCAATGGCGGGGGCAGCGCTGGCGGCTGGCGGGGCGATGGTGGCCGCGCGGGGGGTTGCCTCGGCCGCGGCGACAGAAGCCGCCGGGGCGG
>CAZJJF010000621.1:0-1678 GCA_964546245.1 uncultured Anaerolineales bacterium | reverse complement strand
GCCGTGTCGCGCGGCAGCGCGTACCGGCCACCCAGGAATTCCTGAGTGCCTGTCGTAGAGCGAGCGACCTCTCCGGCTGGCCGCGAGGCGTGCGTTATCACGATTGGAGAGATTCTGGGTGGCCGGTACGCGCTGCCGCGCGACACGGCCATGACGCAGGGGGCTGGTGACACATCTTGCGACAATCCCGCCATGTCGGCGCCATTTCGATGAACCAAACATCCGGCTTTGAGCGGAGCCGGAACCAGCATGCGAGACTACGGCGGCTGTACTTACATCCTCGCCAGCAAACGAAACGGAACGCTGTACACCGGCGTCACGAACAACATTGTCGATCGCGTCTGGCGACACCGAGAAGGTCTCGGATCGACGTTTACGCGAAGGTACGGCGTAACCCGCCTGGTCTGGTTCGAAGGTCACGAGAGCATTGAAAGCGCCATTCAGCGCGAGACCTCCATCAAGCGCTGGCCCCGCCAGTGGAAGCTCAACCTGATCGAACAGAACAATCCCGACTGGCGGGATCTTTACGAAGATCTCGTCCGGATGCCGGAGTTGCCTGACTGGGCCAAGTGAAGGGAGCGAACGCGAGTGCGCGGCTTAGCCCTACTCAAACCTACTTCGTCATGGCCATGGCCGCCCCTCCTCATTCTCGTCATGGCCGCGTCGCGCGGCAGCGCGTACCGGCCACCCAGAATCTCTCCAATCGTGATAACGCACGCCTCGCGGCCAGCCGGATAAGCCGCGCGCTCTACGACCGGCACTCAGGAATATCTGGGTGGCCGGTACGCGCTGCCGCGCGACGCGGCCATGACGAAATTTGGTGATGGGAAATGAGGGTGACCTCTGCTCTGAGGCGCCCCGTAAGTCTTACAGCCTAGCCGCCACCATCCCGCTTCTTCCGCCGCCGCGCGATCACGCTGTAGATCGGCCCGAACCCCATCAATGCCGCACCCACAAACGGCGCGGCAACCACTGACGCCCGAATGCCCGACCAGCTGTCGGGGCTGGTGATGGTCACGCCGGCGGTCGCGGCGAGACCTGCGCAGATCAGGGCGACGCCGGCGACAACGCGCGCCTTGGGCACCGTGCGTCCGCCCCTGATCGGGCCGAAGCTGCGCTCGTGGCGTGCGAAGATGGCGATCATGGGCAGCAGGACCACGATGTAGACGAGGAACCACAAGGGGCGCGACGCCCACCAGGTCGGAGATCCGGGGACGTGGTCGAGGCCCAGGCCGCCGAGCAGGACCCAGCACACCGTCATCACCAGCACGAAGGCGGTGAGGTGCCACAGATAGACGGTCATGATCATCCCGTTCATCAGCACCGTCGCGGTCCAGATGTTGAGATTATCGAGCATCCGGCGGCCCCAGGGCTCGAGCGCGAGCACAAGGCCTACCTGGGCGACACCAAGCGCAAACAGAGCCAATGTCGGCGGCAGCGAGTTGGACAGCTCCCCCGGCGGGGACACCATCGACACCGGGTAGAAGCCGTAGACCGTAATCGACACCAGAATGCTCAAGCCCACCACAAACCAGACGAGCGCGAACAGCCGGTTGTCGAACCTGCCGTCGCGCCAGGCGTAGCCGAGCTGATGGATCCCTAGGAACACCCACAGGAAGTTGGTGAAGTTGACGTAAGGCACTTGCGCCGTGAAGGTCAGCCAGTCGGTCAGCATGGC
>CAZJJF010000620.1:0-1680 GCA_964546245.1 uncultured Anaerolineales bacterium | reverse complement strand
ACACCAGGGCATCGATACCGCCCAGCATCTCCGGTGTCGGTGTGCGCGCCTCGCCGTACAGGCTATAGACCGGCAGCCCCGTGCGCTCGTCGACGCCGTGCCCCACTTCCAGGCCGTCCTGCACGTGGGAGGCAAAGCCATGCTCTGGCCCGTACAGCGCCACGAGATTAACGCCTGCCTCGCGCAGCGCGTCCACATTCGAGGTGACGTCGGCCGTTACACCCGTCGGGTTACTGATGAGACCGACGCGCAACCCACGCAGCAAGTCACGGCGGGTATCGAGCAGGCTATCCAGGCCACTCATGACCCGGGTCGTTGCTTTCGTCATCATCATGGATGAAACTCCTCGTCACTCGACGGTACTGGATGATAATTGATAGAAGCGCCACGCGCATACAAACCGGGGATGGAGACGGGCAGCGCACCCAGGGGCGGCTCCGGGTTGACCAGCGCGGCAGCGACGGCGGCCAGCGACGGCGCGGCGTCGCCGTAGGTCGCCAGGTAGGTGGCCGCCGCCGGAAAAGCGACCAGATCGTAGGGCGTCCGCAGCGCGATGACGATGGTCGGCCGACGAACGGCCAGCAGCTGCCGCACCAACTCTGCCTGGGCCGCATACAGCGTCGCGCCGCGCGTGCCGACCACCAGGCTATCCGCTTCTCGCGCCGCGGCCAGACATTGGGCTGCCTCCGCCTCAGTGGGCGTGACGCCCGCCACGACAGAACGAACCTCCGCGCGATGTCCCAGAGCCGCCGCCAATTGTCGCGCCAGCGCCCCCAGTCGTCCCTCGCTCTCCTCGGCGCCGGTGAAACGCGGCTGCCCAAACTCGACCACCGCGATGCGCCCACTCAGCGCTGGCGGCCACGGCCCCGTGTGCCGTACCAGGGTGATGGATCGCATGGCGGCCGCGTCGGCCACAGCTTGATGGCTCGGTGTATCGAGGCGCGCAAGGGCGGCCGGGTCCGCACGCAAGCTGCCCTGGCTGAGCAGCCATTGCTTGAGGGCCAGCACCCGCGCCACGGCCTCGTCCAGCCGCGCCAGGGGCACGCGCCCCGCCTGCACCGCCGCCAGGATGAGCGAGTACGCCCCCGCCTGGTCGGCGCGCTCGTGGGACGGGCAGACAATGTCAGCCCCGGCAGCGAAAGCCTCTAGACACGCCTCGGCCGGCGTGCGATCCTGGGTAATGCCCTGCATCTCCATGGAGTCGGTAATCACCACGCCCTGGAAGCCGAGGCGCTCACGCAGCAAGCCGGTCAGGATGGTGCGACTCAGAGTCGAGGGGCGGTCGGGGTCCAACGCCGGAAACCGGATGTGAGTCGTCATCACCAGGCGCACGCCCGCTTCGATGGCGGCGCGGAAAGGAACCAGGTCCACCCGCTCTAGCTCGTCCAGGCTACGGTCGATGCGCGGCAGGGCCAGGTGGGAGTCGACGCCTGTGTCGCCATGACCGGGGAAGTGCTTGGCGCAGGCAGCCACACCCTCGCTTTGCAGCCCCTTCACCGCCGCCACGACGAAACGCGCCACATCTGTCGGCTCCTCGCCGAAGGAGCGCACGCCGATGACCGGGTTGGCCGGGTTGGCATTGACGTCGGCGACTGGGGCAAGGCAGACGTTGATACCGACGCCGCGCATCTCATCGGCCATCATCGCAGACTTCAGGCGCCATCTGAAGAGCTGCTCGAA
>CAZJJF010000619.1:0-1681 GCA_964546245.1 uncultured Anaerolineales bacterium | reverse complement strand
CCCGCGACTACGCCACGGTCACCGTCTGCGACACAGGCGTTGGCATACCCGCTGAGGCGCTACCTCACATCTTCGAGCGTTTCTACCGCGCCGACCCGGCGCGAGCGAGGGATCCGGGGGGGACAGGGCTGGGCTTGCCCATTGCCCAATGGATCGTTGAGCAGCACGGCGGCTCCCTTCGTGTGGAGAGCACGGTGGGCCGAGGGACGACGGTCAGTGTACGACTACCCCTCGCTGGCGAAACGCCGGCTTGAGACTGGGGATTCAGCACCTCTTCAGCATTGCCTCAGGCGAGCCTCAGGAAGGTAGGCATAATGGAGCTTGTTCGCTTATCATGTTCCATCCATTCCCAAGAGGAGAGCCCTGCTCATGCATGTCGAGTCCAATATGACGCATTACATGGAATTGCTTGCGTCGAATCAGCCCTGGAATCTCATTCTGTTCATGGCCATTCCCGTCATTCTGGCAGAGTTCATCGCCGTCAGCGAGTTGTACATCCTGTACAAGCGTCAGACGCCGGACAATACGCTGGTCAAGCTCAACGGCGTCGCTTCGATTGTGGTCGGAGTCTACTTCAGCATCATCTTCCTGTACCTGCTGTTCACGGCTGCCATTCCGCTGACTATGATGGGCGGATGGCGAGGTCCGGCCGACATCATCGCCGTGGGATTCTACCTGCTGGGCGTCGTACCGCTGCTCGCCATCGCCCTGTTGTCGCTGGGGATCGTGGGACGGCGCATGAACTCCACCCAGAGGCTCGGCTGGCATGCGGCCTTCGTCGGGGTCTTCCTCGTGGTAGCCCACGTTGCCATGATCTTCGGGATGCTCAATCCCCAGTTGCTGGTCTGAGCTGGCATACTCTCCAGAACACGTGTGAGAAGGGGGCGGCATTGAGCCGCCTCCTTGACGATTCGCGGCGGGTGTGGTTTTCGTTGTACGCGACGAAGCGGAAGGGCTTCTAGATTGGCGGTGGGTGATGGTTCCTGTGCAGAACCGGCTCGCAGGTGGGACTGTTGAGGAGCGGAGCGACCCTCTGTCTCGTGTTCTTCGGCACTGGCCGCTCATCGTAAGCCTCGCGCTCGCTCTGTTTGTCGGCTTGCCCTGGCTGGCTCCGATCCTGATGGCCCGAGGCTACCAAGGGCCTGCCCAACTCATCTACTTCGCTTACGGACTCACCTGTCACCAGTTACCGGAGCGCTCCTACTTCTTGTTCGGTGCGAAGGCCATGTACAGCCTGAACGAGATTCAGGCCGTCTGGCCGTCCGATAACATCCTACTGCGCCGCCAGTTCGTCGGGACACCGGAGATGGGCTATAAGGTGGCCTTCTCCGACCGCATGGTGTCCATGTACACGGCGATGCTCGTCGGCGTGCTGCTGTATGGCTTGCTGCGGCATCGGCTGCCACGCCTGTCCTGGCGCGTCTTCCTGGCGATGGGTGTGCTGCCCATGTTCCTGGACGGCTTCTCGCATCTCGTAAACGATGTGACCGAGTGGGGGTTCCGGGACACGAATGCCTGGTTCGCCACCCTGACCAGCCATCAACTGGCGTCGAGCTTCTACGCTGGCGATGCGCTAGGCTCGCTCAACTGGTGGCTGCGCCTCCTGACCGGCGTGTTGTTTGGCCTCACTACCGTCTGGTTCATCTTGCCCTTCGTCCAGCAGTCGATGGACACAATGGGA
>CAZJJF010000618.1:0-1682 GCA_964546245.1 uncultured Anaerolineales bacterium | reverse complement strand
GTCGAAGCAGGCGATGAAGAGGTAACATGCCGCCGCTCCTTGAACTTACCGATGTCAAGACGTACTACGGCAATATCCAGGCGCTGAAGGGTATCTCGCTGTCGGTCGCCACTGGCGAGGTGGTGTGCCTGATTGGCTCTAACGGTGCGGGCAAGACGACGACGTTGCGCACCATCCATGGTCTGATTCGCCCCAGGGAGGGGAGCATCACCTACGAGGGCAAGTCCCTGACGGCGATGGAGGCAGACGAGATCGTGAAGGCGGGTGTCTCCCAGTCGCCGGAGGGTCGCCTGGTCTTCCCGCGCATGACGGTGCGCGAGAATCTAGAGATGGGGGCCTACTCGCGGAGCGATAAAGCGGGCATCCAGGCCGATACGGAGAAGATACTGGACCTGTTCCCGCGCCTGCGCGAGCGCCTGACGCAGAAGGCGGGGACGCTCAGCGGCGGCGAGCAGCAGATGTTGGCGATGGGCCGCGCCATGATGTCGCGCCCGCGCCTGCTGCTGCTCGACGAGCCGAGCATGGGGCTGGCGCCGATGCTGGTGGAGCAGATCTTCCGCACCATTCTCGACATTAACCAGACAGGGACGACAGTCCTCCTGGTCGAGCAGAATGCGCGGATGGCCCTGGCTGTCTCCGACCGCGGCTACGTCCTCCAGACGGGGCGCATCGTATTGGAAGACACCGGCAGCAACCTATTGAACAGTGAGTTGGTCCGTAAAGCCTACCTCGGCGAGCACTAGCGGCCTGCTCCTGGTGGCCGCGGCGGCGGCGCTGTGGGGCACAATTGGCCTCTTCTTCAAGGCGCTGCTCGGTTACGGTCTCACGCCGCTGAGCCTGGCTTTCCTGCGCGCGTTGCTGACGTTCGTGATTCTCCTCGGCGGGCTGGGTGTGTTGCACCCCGCCCGCCTGCGTCTGGCCCGCCGCGATATCCCCTACTTTCTCCTCTTTGGCGCGATCAGCGTCGGCGTGTTCTACGTCGTCTACATTGTGGCCGTCGACCTGACCAGTGTCGCTACCGCCGCTGTCCTCCTGTACACCGCCCCAGCCTGGGTGACGCTCCTGGCGTGGCGGCTGTACGGGGAGCCGCTCGGCGCGCGCCAATTGGTCGCGTTGGGGCTGGCCTTCGCGGGCTGCGCGCTGGTGGCGGGCGCGTACGATCCGGCCCAACTGCGCGTCAACGCCGTGGGCGTGTTGGCGGGCCTGGCCGCTGGCCTCACCTATGCCCTGTACTCTATCTTCAGCGTGCCTGCCCTGCGCCGCTACTCGTCGTGGACGGTCGTGACCTGGGCGGTGGGCTGCGGCGCACTGGCCTTAACGCCGCTGGTCTTGTTCCAGGAGGCGGCGGCGTTCGCGCCGATTCTGACGCCGTCGGCGGCCTGGCTGTGGCTGCTCGGCCTGGCGCTGGGGCCAACCGTCGGCGCACTGGTGCTGTACACGACGGGCTTGCAGAGCGTCCCGGCCGGGGTTGCCAGCGTGACGGCGACGCTGGAGCCGGTGGTTGCCACGCTGTTGGCGGTGATCGTGCTGGGCGAGCGCCTCACCCCGCCGCAGCTGCTCGGCGGCGCGCTGATTGTGGGGGCAGTGGCGATGTTGGCGGGGCGCAAGCGGTAGAGGCGCACGGCCCCACGCCCCTACAACCCCAGATGTCATTTCCCCGCGAAGTTGACCATCCCCCTTAT
>CAZJJF010000617.1:0-1690 GCA_964546245.1 uncultured Anaerolineales bacterium | reverse complement strand
GGGGGCGCAGCTCGGCGGGGATCAGGTCCTGATAAGTAGGTCCATCCGCCGGTAGGATGCCCACGAAGCGCGTGCCGTAGATGGGGTGATTACCCCAGAAAAAGGCGTAGCCCGCGTTGGTGTTGAGGAGGACGAAGCGCCCGAACGCCTGGTAATTGCGGATTGTCCAGGGCGCAATCATCGCCGCGATGACGACCAGCGCCAGCGCCGGGCCGAGGTACGTGGACCGGCGGCGCGCGTAGGCCCAGCCGCTGCCGGATGTTCGCGCCTGCGCCCAGGCTATCCACAACAGCAGCACGGGCACGAAGACCAGGAATAGTTGCCGCAGCAGCACCGCCACGCCCAGCGCCAGGCCCAGGGCCAGCCACGCGCCCCACCGCCGCCCACCGGCGGCGGGCGTCGCCAGCGGCCCTGAGGCCAGATCGAGGCTGACCAGGATGGCGACGATGTAGAAAGGCTCGGTCATCAGCGCGCCGCCGTAGTAGACGAAGTAGATGTAGGTCGCGCTCAGGGCGGCGGCGACCAACCCCACCAGGGGATCAAAGGCGCGCCGAGCCAGTCGAAAGGTGATCAACGGTAGCAGGATGCCTACCAGTATTGCCTGCAAGATGCGGGCAACCACCGGCTGCGCGCCGCTTAGCCCATAGACGCCTGTCAGGAACAGGGTGTACAGGTAGCTCCAATGCGCCGTTGGCTCTCCGGCCCGGGTGATGGGCCACCACTGGCGGTCGAAACTGAAGCCATGACCGTCGAGCACGCGGCGCGCCAGGCTGTCATAAGATACCTGATCGAAGATGCCGGGTAGCGTCTCAACGGCGTTGCCCTGGTACACGGCCGATGCAACGCGCAGGGCGACTGAGATCAAGATGATGACCAGGAGCGCCAGGCGGGCTGTTCGCTCGCTGATAGTGGTGTTCGTCAGGGTCATAGGTGAAGTATTCCGCTCAGCGCGCCGCGTCGGATAGCGGACCGCGCGCCCCCAGCCTGGCGTAGGCGGCCTCGGCTCGCGCGGACAGAGCCGCGCCCCCGTCCCGCGTACCGTCATAAACGCTCTCGAGGCTGTGTATGATACGTTCCCAGGCGTGATGTCTCTCAACATAAACACGGCCGGCGCGACCCAGCGCCTCCCGGCGGTGAGCATCGTCGATCAGGCTCAGAATGGCGACCGCCATCGCCTGTGGCTCGTCGGCCACCGCGACATCGACCCCCGGCCGGGCCGCCAGCGCCACGACGGCCTGGCGCGTTGCCACTACGGGGGTCCCGCATGCCATCGCTTCCAGCACCTTGTTCTGGATACCCGCCCCGTAGGGAATAGGCGCGACGGCCAGGGTGGCCTGCCGCAAGTACGGGCGCATGTCGGGCACAGCGCCCGTCAGCTCGACCACGCCGAGCGTGTCATCGGCCATGCGGCGCAGCAGCGGCGGCGGGTCCTTGCCGACAATCTGGACGCGAACGGTGGGGCGTTGCGCCCACACCTGGGGCATCACCTGTTCCAGCAGATAGGCGGCGGCGGTCACGTTGGCGTGGTAACTCATCTTGCCGCTGAAGACGAGGGTCGCTGGCCGGCGTGGCTCGTCGGTCGGCGAGAAGTAGGCCAGATCAACCCCGTTCGGCACAACCGTCACGGGCGGCAGTGAGCCGTGGGGCGCGTAGGTCTCGGCCAACGCCAGCAGCGCCTGACGGTCTATCT
>CAZJJF010000616.1:0-1703 GCA_964546245.1 uncultured Anaerolineales bacterium | reverse complement strand
CGCCGTGGGTTATTGTGGGCCAGAAGATGGTGGCCTTCGACGACGACATCTGGTAGCTATACGACGGCAGTCAGGATTGGTCCCAGGCTCATGACCTGGCGAAGGACAATCCCGACCTGCTGCACAAGCTACAGCGGCTGTTCCTGATCGAGGCGACCAAGTACAACGCTCTCCCCCTGGATGACCGGCAGACCGAGCGGATCCTCCCTGAGCTGGCTGGCCGGCCGACCCTCATCCATGGGAACTCGCAGTTGTTCTTCCCTGGCATGGGACGCCTGTCGGAGAACAGCGTCGTGAGCATCAAGAACAAATCGTTCTCGGTGACCGCCGAGATCGAGGTGAACGGGAAGCCCGCCAATGGCGTCATCATCGCCCAGGGTGGCCGCTTCGGCGGCTGGAGCGTGTACGCCAGGGACGGCAGGCTCAGGTTTACCTACAATGTACTGGGCATCCACGAGTTCCCCACCGAGGCTACCGAGCCGATTCCCCAGGGCAAGCACCAGGTGCGCATGGAGTTTGCGTATGATGGCGGCGGCCTGGCCAAGGGCGGCAACGTCACGCTGTACTACGACGGCAAGCCCGTGGGCACGGGTCGCGTAGGGGCTACTCAGCCGATGATCTTCTCGGCCGATGAGACGACGGACATCGGCAACGAGACTGGTACGCCCGTGACGCCTGACTATACCACGGCCACCAGCAAGTTCAGCGGCAAGATTCACTGGGTGCAGCTTGACGTGGGCGCCGACGACCACGACCACTTCATCGACCCCGAGGAACGACTGCGCGTGGCGATGGCGCGCCAGTAGCGGGTGAGAATCGAATCGCGCTGGTCAGATTCGTCGGCCAGTTGGTGTGGGCGCGGGGCAGGCGTTCGCGCAGGCGCGCCTCTTAGTGTAAAATTGCACCCGAAGCGCGAAGTCACGACTGTCTATCGCTTCAACAGGTGGGTCCGTTGCGCCTGGCCACGAGGGCCGGCGCCTAGCTGAGTCTAGAAGGAGAAAATGCTACATGATTAGTCGTGGACCCGTGGACGTGGCCATTATGGCTGTCGGAGAGCCGAACTTTGACGGTAGCGTCCTCAAGGAGCTAGAGCGGCTCAGCGCCGCCGGCATTATCCGGGTGCTGGACGCCCTGGTGATCTTGAAGAACGAGCAAGGCATACCGTGGCGCGTCGAGCTTAAGGATATGTCGCCCGACCAGTCCGCCGCCCTGGGCTTCATCCCCAACGAGACGCGAGGCCTCTTCGATACCGAGGATGCCGCCGCACTGACCGAAGGCATGGAGCCTGGCTCGGCGGTCATCGCGGTGGCGATCGAAAACGTCTGGGCAGTCGGCCTGATCAATGCCCTTAAGAACGTTGGTGTAGAATTCGCGACCCAGTTCCGGGTGCCGGCCGAGGATGTGGAAGAGGCGTTGGCCGGACTCGCAGCAGCCCAGGACTAAGGAGGAAAAGATGCCAGGATTGATTAGAGGGATGGCGCGGACGGCGGCTGTGGTCGGCACGGCGACCGCCACCAGGAACGCGGTGAACCGCCGCCAGGCCGACAAGAACATGGCCGCCTACCAGCACGCCGTGGACAACACGCAACCGCCCCAGCAGCAGGTTGTCTACGTGCAGGCGCCGCCCGAGGCCGCGCCGCCACCCCAGCAGTACGCGCCGCCCCCAGCGGCCGCGCCCGCCGCGCCCGCGCAGTCGGACCTGG
>CAZJJF010000615.1:0-1706 GCA_964546245.1 uncultured Anaerolineales bacterium | reverse complement strand
CAGCGCGTCACCATGATCGAATCCGACATCGTCCAGGCCCAGTCACGGCTGGCCTGCGGGAAGAGGGTCAGATTGAAGCGCAGCAGGCCGTAGGTTCCCATCTTCAGCAGGACGCCCGCAAGGATGATGCTACCGGCGGTGGGGGCTTCGACGTGCGCGTCGGGTAGCCAGGTGTGGAGGGGCCAGATGGGGACCTTGATGGCGAAGGCCAGGGCGAAGGCAAAGAAGAGGAGTGTGGCGATGCTGCCACTCATGGGGGTCTGGGTCAGGGACATCCAGTCGAAGTTGGGGATGCCGCCGCGCGCATTAAGCAGGCCGACGGCCAGGATGGCGACGAGCATCAACGCGCTGCCTGCCATGGTGAACAGGATGAACTTGTTGGCGGCGTAGACGCGCCGTGGGCCGCCCCACACGCCGATGATGATGTACATCGGGATGAGCACGACCTCAAAGAAGATGAAGAACAGGAACAGGTCCAGGGCGGCGAACACGCCCAACATGCCCGTTTCCAGGACCAGGAACGCGATCATGTATTCCTTGAGCCGCGTGTCGATGTTCCACGAGGCGCCGATGGCGACGGCGGTGAGGAGGGTCGTCAGCAGCACGAGGGGCATACTGATGCCGTCGAGGCCAATCAGGTATTGGATGCCCAGCGGCGCAATCCAGACGGCCCGGTCAAGGAACTGCATGCCGGGGTCGGCCCAGTTGAAGTTGACGTAGAACTGGAGCGACCAGATGAAGACGATGACGCTGAGCACGAGGGCTGCGCCGCGAATGACGCCCGCGTTGCGGCGCGGGATGAAGGCAATCGCCAGCGCGCCGAGGAGCGGCAGGAAGATGAGCAGGCTCAGCAACGGCCAGTTGAAGATGTTGGAGGTGGGCACGGTAGACCCTTTCGGTGAAACGTGACGAGTGATGCGTGAAACGTGATGGCTGAAGAAGCTTGCCTGATCTCACGTTTCGCGTTTCACGTTCCACGCTCCTAGCGGAAGAAGAACCAGATGATGAGCACGACAACACCCAGCAGCATGCTCAAGGCATAGTTGCGAACATAGCCCGTCTGCATGCCCTGGAAGCCGCCAGCGAGGCGGCGGAAGCCGCGACCGACACCGTTGATGACGCCGTCGATGACGCCCAGGTCGAAGACTCGCGCCAGCCAGTCGCCGGCGGTCTTGAAGGGCTGCACGAACACCCGGTCGTAGGCGCGGTCAACGTACAAGGTGTTGAGGGACAGGGTGTACAGGCCGCTGAAGCGTTGCCCCATGCGCTCGGGGTCGGCGACGCGGGGCAGTTTGAGGCCGAACAGGGGCACGTGGTACATGGACATACCGAGCAGCGCGCCGAGAGCCGCGACACCCAGGGATATGGCGATGAGAACGCCCAGGGGGACGATGCTTTCCACCGTCTCGTGGAGGCCAAACACGGGT
Organism: uncultured Anaerolineales bacterium; assembly: GCA_964546245.1. Classification (GTDB taxonomy): domain Bacteria; phylum Chloroflexota; class Anaerolineae; order Epilineales; family JAHCIE01; genus JAHCIE01. The sequence continues at coordinate 279 of CAZJJF010000615.1, read as the reverse complement.
TCCAGCCAGTGCTCCAGCAGGGGTAGCACAGTTGGGATGTTGGCGAAACCGGCGATGGTGGCGCCGACGGCGAGAATCATGAGCGGGACGGTCATGCTGATGGGCGACTCGTGCGGCTCGCCGCTGAAGGCGTGGCCGTGGTGGTCATCGTCGTCGTGGGTCGCGTGGGCCGTGACAGCGGCGGCGACCGGTGTCGGCGCGGGAGTGGGGGCTGGCGGCGCGGAGGCCACCGGCGCGGGCACGGGTGCCGGGGCGGGGGCAGGAGATGGGGCGGCTGGC
>CAZJJF010000614.1:0-1707 GCA_964546245.1 uncultured Anaerolineales bacterium | reverse complement strand
GGCGTTGTGTTCCGCCAGACGGCAATCGCGCGTCTCACCGCGGATCGAGCCGAGATCATCGACCTGTCCGGCGATCACCCTGCCTCGGGAGTGGGCAATGACTAGCGAATCCGACATCGACAACGCACACGCCGCACTTCGGCGCCTTCTGGAGACCGTCGGCAACTGCGGCCGCATCGGCGCGGTGCTGAGCGAGTTCAACAAGCCCCTGACGAGCAACTCGTGGCGAACCCCCTCGGACTTCGAGCGGGCCCGGGCGAGGCGCACCATCGCCGGCGACAGGTCGAGGCCGAGGACGCGGTCGGCGCGGCTTGTCAGTTGGCGGGCGAAGGCCCCCGCGCCGCAGCCAATGTCGAGGGCCAGGCCGCCGCGCGGTACGTGGCGCAGAAGGAAGGCGTGGTAGTGGCTGTTGTGACTCCAGCCGTCGTCGGCGTAGGGGGCAAGGCGGTCGAAGTCAGCGCGGAGGGTGGCGGGGCTTACCTGGGGGTTGGCAGGCGCAGGCCGGGAGGTGACGGGCAGGCCCAATGGACCAATCACCCTTTTCGTAGGGCGCACTGGTCCCTGGTTGCTCTCTCCTCTGTATGCACCCGTTGTAGAGCGCCGAGGAAGGCTTGCAGGCCGGTCGCCAGGGCCTCCTTCTCGTCGGCGGTCATGGTCGCGATGATGGTTGCCAGGCGCGCCTGCATCCGGGCCTGGATGTCGCGGAACACCGCTTCACCGTCGGGCGTCAGGCGTAACCGTACCACGCGCCGGTCCTGGGCATCGGTCTCGCGCTCAATGAGGCCGCGCTCGACCAGTCCGGCCACGGTCTTGGTCATGGTCGGCAGGGTGACGTTCTGGCGTTCGGCCAGGCGACCCATGGAGTCCGGGCCGTGGTGATAGAGGAAGGCCAGAATGCGGTACTGCGGAACAGTGCCAGGCCGCCCTGACATGTCGCGCATGTCGTGGGCCATGAAGCGCATGGCCTGCGGGAAACTGTCGAGAATTCGTCCGGCGCACTCAAGGTCTGACGTCATGGTGTAACCTGCATCGCACGAGGCGTCCTGGCGCAAAATACTTAGCTGGGCTAATTATATGCGCCAGGTCGCCCCTGTCAAGCTGGGCCACCGCTCTACGATGTAGGCTAGGTCAGGTCGCGAACGGCGATGCGTACGTCGGCGGCGTAGGCGCCTTCGCCGATGGGCATGGCGAGCATGGGGTTGATATCCAGCTCGGCGATCCAGGGCTGCTCGACCGATAGCTGCGACAGGCGCAGGATGGCGTCGGCCAGGGCGTCCTCGTCGACGGGGGGCTCGCCGCGCACGCCTTGCAGCAGCTTGTAGGTGCGGATGGTCTGAATCATGTGGTGCCCGGTGTACTCGCGCACCGGTGCGACGCGGAAGGTCACGTCCTTGAGGGTCTCGACGTAGATGCCGCCCAGGCCGAAGACGAGGACCGGGCCGAACTGGGGATCCTGCTTCATACCGAGCAGAATCTCGCGCCCGCCACGGATCATCCTCTGCACGAAGACGCCTTCGAGACGTGCGTCGGGCTGCTTCTCGGCGATGCTGCGCATCATATTCTCGTAGGCCAGGCGCACCTCCTCCGCGCTGCCCAGATTGAGCTGGATGCCGCCGACGTCGAACTTGTGGATGATGTCAGGTGACATAATCTTGAGAACGACGGGGTAGCCGATCCTCGACGCGACCTTGACCGCCTCGTCGGCGT
>CAZJJF010000613.1:0-1712 GCA_964546245.1 uncultured Anaerolineales bacterium | reverse complement strand
GAGGGCCGGACCCGCGTAGCTCCTGCCATCGGGGCGCTGGCCTGTCGCCCGACGCACCGTCACATCCCAGATGTAAGCGATGGGCGCGTTGGCGTTGTCAGGCGGCCGCATACCATCAGGGATACGCCAGCCGGTGGCCTTGACCCACGCTTCTTCCGTCACCGGCTTACCATAGAGGATAGTGCTGAGGCGCACGACATAGTACTCGTCCGCGCCCAGGACACCCACCGATGTCCAGTTGAGCAGGACCGGCAGTTGACGGCCTTCCAGAGCCATCCTATCCGGCACGCCCAGCAGGGTCGGCGCGGGGTAGAGGAGCAGGGGCGTGCCCGCCTCATCCGGCGTGGCGGCAACGGGTGGCGGCCCCCCCATCGCCGTGGAAGCTGCCACGCCCGCCTTCACGCCAGCCGTGCCCGGGCCGACACCCGTCGGTGCGGCGGCGAGCTGCGTGGGGGCGACCAGGGGCCGGGGCGTCGGCGGTAGCGCTGTCGCGGTTGGTGGCGGCGTGCTTGTCGGCGGCGGCGTCCGCGTCGGCACGGCGGTTCGTGTTGGGGGTGGCGTTCGGGTCGGCGCGGTGGTCGGCGACGGACCTGGCGTGACGGTGGGGCCATCCTTGACGATGATCTCGCGGCCCACGGGCAGCCACTCACTCGACGACTTCATGCCGTTCAACTGCACCAGGTCATCGACGGTGGTATCGAAGCGGTTGGCGATGGCCCACAGCGAGTCGCCACTCTGGATGGTGTGGGTAACGCGGCCGGCCGGCTCGGGGGCCGGCGTGTCCGTCGGCTCGGGCGTGTCCGTCGGCTCGGGCGTATCGACCGCCTCCTGGCTGGCGGCGGGTGTCTCCGTCGCCGCCGCTGCCTGGGCCTCACCCCCGCTTGCCTCGCCCCCTGGAATGACCAGCGTCTGGCCCGGCAGGAGCAGGGCATTGGTGCCGCCGAAATTATTGGCTGTGAGAATGTCGTCGAGATTGACGCCAAAGCGGTAGGCGATGGCTAGCAGGGTGTCACCCGCCTGGATGACGTACTGCTGCTCGGCGCGGGGCTGTGGCCCGCCGGTCTGAGGCGTGGCGGGCGTGCTGCGCTGGCTGGCGGCCAGGTCTGCCGTGGGTGTGTCAGACGGCCGGGGCAGGGTCGGAGTAGGGGAGGCAACCGTGGCTGTCAGAGTCGGAATGACGGTGGCCGTGCCGCCTAGCGCCAGTTGGGCGGGGCCGGCGGCCGCCGTGGGTACGCCTAGCTCGGCTTCCAGCGCTGCCAGCGTATCGGGCCGCACGCGCAGGATGGCAAAGACCGCGCCGACCAGGGCCAGCACAATCGCCAACCCGGCCCCGATCTCAAGGCCGCGCCGCCAGCCCGTGGCGCGGGCCGGTCGCACGGGCGCGTAGCACATGTCGCACGTGGTCGCATCGGCTGCAACCGATGCGCCGCAGGCGGGGCAGCGGCGACGGGTGGACTCAACGCGCTTCTGACAGTGTGGACAAGATTTGTCGGTGCGGCGCACGGCTGCGCCGCAATGGGGGCATATCATAGGTTGTATCGTCGTTATGCGAGGACCGTGCGCCGGTCGTTCTAGGCGCCTGCCGCGCAGCTTGGTCCATGGCGCCAGCAAATGCTGGCTGAGGCGGTTGGCCGCAATGACTGTCTGGCCGTCTCATTCGTGCCGGAACCCTAAATAACGACGTCGGGCCGCAACTCTCACCTGTATCCAAT
>CAZJJF010000612.1:0-1713 GCA_964546245.1 uncultured Anaerolineales bacterium | reverse complement strand
CTCGTCGGGCGAAGACCCCGCGAAGCGCAGCTACTACACCCGCCGCGCTCGCTTCAACTCCCAGATTCCCCTGGAATACGCCTACCACGCCTGGGGCGCGCTGCCTGTCGGCGGCGCCGGTAAGGACGACTTCGCCGGCTATCGTCAGGTCGATCTGGGCCTGGTGCGCGCCTTCGCGACACGTCGCCTGGAGGCGATGGAGCATCTGGCCGCCCAGTTCAAGGGCAACCACCTGACCGAAAAGAAGCCCTTCGCCCTGCCCGAGCTAGACCACTTCGACGACAAGGCGCGCAGCCTGGCCCAGTCGCTGGCGGAGTTCGTGGCCATCGAACGTCACGTGGCCCTCGGCCAGTGGAAGGCGACCCGCCATACCCCAGCCGCGCGCCGCGTGCTGATGGGTGAGACGCTTCTGGTGCGCTACGACGAGGCGGCGCAGGAGCCGGGCGTAGCCGAGCGGAACCGGGAGAACGAGCGGCGGCATCAACTCAATGAACAGTTTCGCGCCGAATACCGCACGCAGAATCCTGGCGCGAAGCAGGTGCGGCTGCCGAAAGAGCAGCGCGACCTATCAAGCTGGTCTCAAGCGAATATGTGTGTTCACCTCCGCGTCGAGACTGACGGCCTGGACTGCGACCTGGACACGGCCTTGACGCTGTGGACGGTCAAGGAGGGCGACTGGGTCGTCGTCTATCCGACCGAGACGGTGGACGAGCGGCTGCCCATCGAGCAGCGGACGCTGAACGCCCCGACACCGCGCCAGATGCTGTACGGCACGCGGGCCGAGGTGGTGGCGGTCAGGGTCGAGCGCGACGCAGCCCATCGCGCCACGGCGGCGGCGGTAACGCTGCGCCTGGCAGGTGGCGGCGGCAGCAGCAACAGCCCGGCCGGTTTCCTGTTTGGCCCCATCGAGCGACCTCTCATCGCCGACACGGTCTACACTCTGGACAGCAATCCCAGCGATATTTACGGCTTCTGGGGAGCGAAGGTTGTCCAGGGGCTGTGCGACCTGGAGGCGGGCAAGGCGCGAGGGCGCAACGCTCTCTACGAGCGGCTGGCGCGGCCCGACGAGGCGCGGGCCGCCTGGCCGCAAGAGGCGGCCCAGGGGCAGGCGCGCTTCCTGGCCGGGCTGGTCGAGTTGCACCGCCGCGACCTCCTGCACGCATTCGAGGCAGACAAGCACAGGTTCATCGGGGAGCATGGCGACAGCCCATCCCTGCTCGTCCAGGGGCCGCCGGGCACGGGCAAGAGCTACACCGCCGCCTACGCCCTGTTCGCCCGCATGCAGGGGGCGATGGCGGCGGGGCGGCCGTTCCGCGCCCAGGTGACGTGCAAGACGCATCGCGCGACGGATGTGGCGCTGGGGAAGGTGGTCGAGGTACGCAACCGGCTGGCTCAGCTTGCCGCCGACCACCCGGCGGTGTTCGACGCCTACTTCGACCGCCGCCTGCTGGAGGCGCCCCTGTTTCGCATGGGGGGCAAGGAGACGCCGCCCGATGGTGTCATCGCCCTGGCAAAGGATGGTGACAAGGAGAAGGGCGCGCGCAAGAACTGGGACATCCTGCATGACGCGATGCACGAAGTGATCGCTACGACGCCCGGCGGTGTGTACCGCATGATGGCGGACCGCTGGCAGAAGGACCTGTTCAATCATCACATGGTCGACTGCCTGGCCCTGGACGAGGCGTCGCAGATGAACCTGCCCGAGGCGGCGAT
>CAZJJF010000611.1:0-1718 GCA_964546245.1 uncultured Anaerolineales bacterium | reverse complement strand
GCGACCTCGTCGCCTTCACCCGCAACGCGCTGCCCCGCTTCCGCGTGCCCGGCGTCGCCCTGGGTGTCCTCGACGGCGACAACGAGCATCTTGCTACCTTCGGCGTCACCAGCGTCGAGAACCCGCTGCCGGTAGACGCTGACACTCTGTTCCAGATCGGCTCGACCACCAAGACCATCACGGGTACGGTCGCCATGCGCCTCGTCGAGGAGGGTAAACTCGATCTAGATGCCCCGCTGCGCACGTATCTGCTCGACCTGCGCCTGGCTGACGAGGGTGTGGCCCAGGCCGTGACGCTGCGTCACCTCCTCACCCATACCGGTGGCTGGGTTGGCGACATCTTCGATGATACCGGCTGGGGCGATGATGCGCTAAGCCAGATGGTCGACCGCATGCGTCGCATCCCCCAGGTCACACCCCTCGGCGACCGTTTCTCCTACAACAATGCGGGCTTCTACCTGGCGGGCCGCCTCATCGAGGTTGCCACGGGCGAGAGCTATGAGAAGGCGACCCGCCGCCTGCTCCTCGACCCGCTGGGCATGACCCGCTCCTTCTTCTTCCCGAGTCAGACGATGACCTACCGCTTCGCCGTCGGGCACATTGCCGCCGACGGCCCGCCGAAGGTCGCCCGTCCCTGGGAGTTGGCCCGCAACGCCAACCCCGTCGGCGGCCTGGCCTCCAGCGTCACCGACCAGCTGCGCTATGCCCGCTTCCATCTGGGCGACGGGGCGACTCCCGACGGCGCGCGGCTGCTGTCGGCGGCGACGATGCAGGCCATGCAAACGCCGCTTTTGCCTATGGATGGCTTCGGCGGCTGGCGCGGCATCACCTGGGCCATCCGCGACATAGGCGGCGTCACGACGGTGGCCCACGGCGGCGCGACCAACGGCCAGATGTCGGCCTTCCTGCTCGCCCCCAGTCGCCGCTTCGCCGTCACGGTCCTGACCAACGCCGACACTGGCGGCCAGTTGCACCTGGAGGTCGTCAAGGAAGCGTTGCGCCTGTTCCTGGGCATCGACGAGCCGCCCCCCAGCCACCAGACGCTGAGCGAGGCGCAGCTGGCCGAGTACGTCGGTCGCTACGAGAGCGCGCTGGCCGACGTCGAGATAAGCGCCCAGGATGGTCATCTGATGCTGCAGTCCATCCCCAACGGTGGCTTTCCCTACCCGGACTCGCCGCCCGGCCCCACGCCGCCCGCCGTTCGCGCCACCTTCGTCGGCCCCGACCATCTCCTGGTCCTCGACCCACCCAGCAAGGACGCCCACGCCGAGTTCCAACGCGACCCCGAGGGCCGCGTCGCCTGGCTACACCTCGGCGGCCGAGTGCGGCGTAGACACGACACATGACCGTGTGAGACCTGACGGGTTTCGGAAGCCCGTCAGGTCTGGCTGGTCGCGCCGCCGTATAGCTATCCATGGCGCTCGCCATGCTGCTTGACGAGCGGTGGCTATTGACGTAGGGCAGACGCCCGCGTTGGGCCGATTTTCATGCCAAATTCATGCGACGGAGCGTATCCTTCTTCCTGACAGGTCGTCGTGGAATATAGGGAGTTGTAGTACTTGCCGCTCCTGTTCCGCACCGCCGTCCAGTCAAAGGAGACCGAGGATGCGTCCGAGATGGCCCGTGGCATTGTTCCTGGTCCTGCTTATCGTTGGCCTTAGCCTCGCCTTCGCAGGGTGGCTACCCGGCCCACCCGCCGTGGCTCAAGCCACCCCTCC
>CAZJJF010000610.1:0-1720 GCA_964546245.1 uncultured Anaerolineales bacterium | reverse complement strand
AGGTAGGCTGGTAGGCCGTCGACCAGGTGGCCCCACTGTGGATGTCGCGCAGGTAGCAGAAGCTGCCCCAGGCGTCGAGAGTCGTGTCCTCGCGCCAGCGGGTGACGGCCAGGTCGCGGTAGCGGCTGAAGCCGCCGCCTCCGTTGCTGATAACGACCGAATACGTGCCATTAGACAGGCGATGGGCGGCGGGCACACGGGTGTGTGGCGTGGTGAACCAGCGGCTGGCCGCGCCGTAGGCGTCTCGATGGTCCGAGCCTCGGCCGTGACATAGGGCACCTCCTGCCGTGGCGCGTAGCGTGGGAAGCGCTCTTGCAGCAATAGCTCGGTGGCCTGCACCAGGGGGACGGCGTGGAACCGCCGCTGCCACTCGCCGTCGCGCAGAGTATTGGCGAGGGCCAGCAGACTCATGGCCTGGTGGTGAACCATGAAGGAGCGGACGATGACGCTGGTTTTGCCGGGCGGCAGGCGGCCCCGTGTGTAGTCGACAGCTTCATACAGGCCATAGGCTCCTTCCAGGCCGGCCCTGGCCAACGCCTGGATGTTGTCAAGCGCGGCGTCGGGTTGGACGAGGAGGGCCAGCAGCGTCGCGTAGGGGGCGATGACCAGATCGCTGCCCAGGCCGCGCTTGAGGCCCAGGCCGGGCACGCCAAAGGCGCGGTACTGGTAGTTGAGGCTGAAGTCGCGGGCGGTGAAGGCCGACTCGGAGACGCCCCACGGCACGCGCCGCTCGCGGCCATACTCGATCTGGCGCTGCACGACGGCCTGGTACGTTTCGTCGAGCAACGTGCCGGGATAGTTGCGCATCACCAGCAGCGGCATGAGGTACTCGAACATGGTCCCGCTCCACGACAGGAGCGCGGCGCTCGAATCTACCGTTGTAAGCGGGCGTCCCAGGTGAAACCAGTGCGCCTGGGGAACCTCCCCCTTGCCGATGGCTATGAAGCTCGCCAGCCGCGCCTCCGAAGCCAGCAGGTCGTAGTAGGAGTTGTCGAAGCGACCCTCGGCCACGTTGTAGCCAATGACAAACAACTCGCGGCGGTCGTCGTACAGGAAACTGAAGTCCATGGCCCGCACCCACTCAGCCGCGCTATGGTCGAGGGCAGCGTGGCGGGCCAGCAGGTCGCGCACCCGATCGCGCGCCTGGGCCAGGGGCGACCGCGCGGCGGCAGTGGGCAGCGCATCGCTCTCGGCCAGAAGCTCATCCAGGAGCGCGAGCAGGTTCGCCAGCGTCGGCGGTGGCTCGCGCCACACGCGAGCGGCGACACCTTCGGGGTCGAGGGCGGCCAGGGCGGACACCGCATCCACGGCCAGCAATTCCTCCACGTCGCGCAGCAGGCTCGCCGCCTGAGTTTGCAGGCGGGCTGCCCAGCGACCCATCGCGCCGCTATTGGGGAGCCGCGCCGCGCCGCTCGCAACGTCGCGCAGCAAGGCCACATACTCGGCCGTCGTTGTCGGGCGGGCAACCAGGCGTTGACGCAGCGCCTCGACCTCAGCCCTGGTCGCCACCACAGCCGGGTGCAGGTCCGCCTGGAGAAGCGCCAGGGTGTCCTCGAGGCCGTCGCCGATATCGGGCGTGAGCAGGGGGCGGTCGGCTACCTCGGCGTAGGCCTGGCGCAGGGTAAGGAGATAGCCCGCCAGATTACCGCTATCGACTGTCGAGACATAGGCAGGCGGCAGGGGCTGTAGCGTCTGGGTGTCGTACCAGTTCAGCAGGTGG
>CAZJJF010000609.1:0-1721 GCA_964546245.1 uncultured Anaerolineales bacterium | reverse complement strand
GGCTGATGGACTTCTCTTCCTGTTCAGTTCTTAGCGTGTCACAGCTGTGACAGCCAAAGGGGCTGCTCGCCAAGCGGGCAGCCCCTTTGGTATTCTCCTCGGCGCTACAGCCCCGTCCCCTCCTCATGGGCTACCAGTCGCACGTTCACCCCAAAATCCTGCCAACACGGTATCGCTGGCTCGCGCCCCACGATTAGCGCGGCCAGAATCTCAGCGGCGGCGGGCGCGGTCATGACGCCGTGGCCGACGTGGGCCGTCGAGACGAACAGGCCGTCGATGCCGGGCACGTGGTCGATGATGGCGCGCTCGCTCTGGATAGTGCGCCCCTGCTCGTCGGCGACCGGCTCGCGCATGGTGTAGTAGCCAATCTGGTGCGCGATGCGGCGGCTGAGATAGCGCGGGTCGCGGAAGCCCTCGCCCGCGCGGTGGCCGAACTGCTTGCCCATCAGGTATAGGGTCGCCTCGGGGAAGCGGGAGTCCTTGAACTGTTCCACGGGGTAGCGCGGGTCGGCGGCCGTGGGGCGAGCGTAGGACCAGGCGAACAGCAGTCCCTCCCCCTCGGGGCGGAAGTGGGGGAAGGGTCGGCGGCCGATGGTCAGCGGGCCGTCGGCGGGGATGTCCGGGTGACGCCAGGGCGTGAGGAAACTCTGGCGTGGGACACACACCACGGGTAGCTCCACCCCGACGGTACGCGCCAGGGGGCGGCAACTGGCGCTGGCGGCCAGGACGACCGCGCCCGCCGCGATGGCTCCGCGAGGCGTAATCACCCCTGCCGCGCGGCCGTCGGCGGCGGTAATGGCCGTCACCGGCGTGTCCAGCAGGAAGCGGGTGCGACGCGTGCAGCGAGCGAATGCGTTGGCGAGAAAGTCGGAGCTAAACCAGCCGCCCCTGGTATCCACGCGCGCGCCAACCGTGCCGGCAGGCAGCCAGGGGAACTCGCGGCGCGCCGTCTCGCCCTCCAAGTACTGAGCGGCGGTGATGCCCCAGGCATGGAGTAGGTCGACCACGTCGCGCAGGCCGTGAGCCTCGCTCTCGTCCAGGGCGAGCCACACATAGCCGCGCTGGCGGAAATTGAGACCGGCCGCCGCACCCTCGCCCAGGTAATCGTCGGCATTCAGTAGAATCTCCAGGCTGCGCCGTGTCTGTTCGGCGATGGCGCGAGGAACCCAGGTGGTGCGGATAGCCTCCAATGAAGCGGTGGACGCCCCGTTGGCTAACTGAGCGTTGGCCTCGACCAGCGCGATGCGGATCGTAGGGTCGGCGCGCTCCAGCGCCCACGCCGCCGCCGGCCCCGCCTGGCCGCCCCCTACGATGACCACGTCGACGCTAAAGCCGTCTGGGCCGCCCAGCAGGCGGTCAACCTCGGTCCCACGATAAAAGCGCGGCTGAGCATGAGTCATGGCACGATCCTCGCAGAGGGCAGATGCGTGGCAGAGGATGGCGGCGCGCTGTCGCGAACGCCGATCGCAGCCAGCCTTGACAGCCACGCAGGCCCGCCGTATAATTGTTGCATTACTAAGCACCAGGCAAGGGGGCCGACGTGAACCCGTTCGAAGCCTACGTCGATGTCCAGGTCGCCGGTGACCGGCTGCATATTCACCCCGAATCGGTGAAGCGCCTGATCCGACAGGGAAAGCTGCCGGCCCTCAAGGTGGGCAATAAATGGTTTGTCGAGAGAGATTATTTGGAGCAATTCGCGTTACGCTACGACCCCCGGCCGG
>CAZJJF010000608.1:0-1739 GCA_964546245.1 uncultured Anaerolineales bacterium | reverse complement strand
TTTGCGCGTGACCAGTCCTCGGGCCGTGGCGCGCATGCCCGCCAGACCGCTGCGCACAGCCATAAAGGGCGCTATGGCCTTGCCCGAGACGTTGGTGGTCAACTCAGCGCCCTTACCGCTGTAGTGCTGCGCCAGGGGCATGTATTCCTTCAGCTTGACCCGCAGCGGGTTGGAGCCATAGGTCAGGCCCGCCGCCAACAGAACGAAGATGAACAGTGTAACACTAATCTCAAGGAAGAGGATGAACACCGCGACCGTGAACCAGAACTCCAGGTTGAGCATGCCACCTCCCCACGCCTCTACGTGACGACCTCCATTATAGGCGTCGCGTGACCACAACGCAAGGTAGAGGAGGCGCGTAATCACCTCCTCCACCCGCGACACGCCCAGGTGCGCCCATCGTTGGTCCTAACTCGCCATCAGCTCCAGCCCTGTCAATTCGTAGTCGAGATTGGCCCCGTCGGAGGCCTCGGCAGTATCAGCCTTAACGAAGGTCATGCTGAGCACGCCACCGACGCAGTAGATAACACTGTCCGAGAGAGAGATGGCCGCCGGCAGGATGACCGTCGCACAGCATGTCCCCGACGGCTCGCGGACAACCAGCGCCACCCCACCCTTCAGGCGCAGCTCCAACTCATCACACTGCACCCCAGGCGCGGGCATCTCGATGACCACGCAGTCATTCTGCTCATACACAACCGGGGTACGCACCCTGGCAGTCCTCGCCCTCATTGCCATCGCCTCGCTCAACTGGTTCGTAGCGCTTGCCGCTAGATTCATGCGCGCTGGCATCAACATCGCTCCTCGTCCGCCGACTTCAGGCGGCACGGTGGTCTATTACCAGTATAATTCATACTGACGATAAAAGGGCGACGGGCAACCGACGCCCTCCCCACATTTGGCCCACATCTCAGCCGCTCCCCGACACGCCGCCGGTAACGCACGCCGCCCACCCTCACCAGCGGAAAGCGGGCGCGGTATAGGTTTATCAAGGACTATCAAGTATAATGATGTGTCATACAGCTTCAGCCAGCAGCCAGGATATTCGATGACGCCGCCAGGATTCCCCACCACGCCCAGCGATATGATCGCCGAACTGGAGCGCGTCGCGGCCAATCTGCTGAACGCCGTGCAAGGGCTGAGCGACGACGACTTGCGCACGCCCCGCATCGCGGGCGAGTGGCGCGGCCAGGACATCCTCGCCCATCTGGCGCGCTGGGACACCATCGCCCGCCAGGAGATCGAAGCCGAGCGCGGCGGTCAGCCCTCAGGGGAGGGTTACGCCAACTACCTTGAGATCAACGACCAGTGGGCCGCCCTGGACCGGGCGTTCAGCCCTGGCCAGGCAAGGGCGCGCTTCGAGGCCGCCCACGCCGCCCTCTTCGCACTCTTGAGAAGCCTGCGCGTGGACGAATGGACGCCCCTCGTCAGACGCTGGGCGAGACACGCCGTCTGGCTGCACTACCCGGAGCACACCGCGCAGTTCCAGGCCTGGCGCGACAGCCACGGACACTGAGCCTGGGCGGGGGCGACGGTTTGACCCGCGCCATGTCACGGCCTAGAATCTACGGGTGAACGTCAAAAGAGTCTACCGCATACTCCAAGTGGATCAAGCATCGCGTATTGATATGGGATTGGGTCGGGGTTAGTTACTGGGAAGGTTGCCACATGCGTCGATTATTGCGTCCCCCCCTGGGTTGGACGGTATTCTTCCTCTTGACCATCATGCTCCTGACCGT
>CAZJJF010000607.1:0-1757 GCA_964546245.1 uncultured Anaerolineales bacterium | reverse complement strand
GACTCGTAGGCGGCCAGGGCTACCTCCATCGCCCGCAGGCCGTCCTCGCCGGTGATGGACGGCTCGCGGTCCCCCTGCGCCATGTCTACGAAGTCGTCAATCATTGCCCCGTCCAGGTCGCGCCCGTAGCCGGCCCAGCGATACGCGCCGTCCCGTGGCGCGACGGCCACGTTCTGCGAGAACACGTCCACGCTGACAAATCCCATATCGCCCGTCAACTCTAATGTCACGTCGCCCCAAATGGGATAGCTCGGCGGGCGCGACCAGCTTGTGTCGAGGGTAGCAATCGCGCCGTTGCTGAGGGTAAAGGATAGCAATCCGGCGTCGTCGCAGCCAAGCTGCGGGTGGAGCAGGTCACGGCCCACCTCGGCGTACACCTCGGTGACCTCGACGCCCGGCCACAGCCAGCGGAGCGCATCGACGACGTGAACCGTGTGGTCCAGCACCGCGCCGCCGCCGGATAGCTCGTGCTGCACGAACCAGCCGCCGGGCATCGAGCCGTGATTGGTCGCGCGCACGGTGTGAACCGCGCCCAGGCCCTCCTGTGCCAGCATCACCTTGAGGGCCAGGAGCGGCGTGGCGTAGCGCACCGGGAAGGCAATCATCAGGCGCGTGCGCGTCCGCTCGGCCAGCGCCAGCATGGCGCGGCCGTCGGCCATCGTGGTGGCGATAGGCTTCTCACACAGCACGGCGCGCACCTGGCCCGCCGCCGCCTCGAACAGGCTGCGGTGGTGGCTGTTCTCGGCGCAGATGACGACAGCGTCGCTCTGGGCCACGACGTCCTCACGGCTCAGGGCCGGCAGGCCCCACATTGCGGCTTCGCTGGCGGCGCGCTGGGCATCCCAGTCGTACAGGCCGATGACCGACACGTCGGGGTGACGCAGCAGGTGGCGCATGTAGCTGCGGGTGTGGACGTGGCCCACGCCCAGGAAACCGACTCGCAGACTCATCCTACACCTCCCCCTGGGACAGCGTCACCGCCCGCCCCGTGCGCGCCGACTCCATGCCGGCCAGGCTGATTTCGAGGGCGGCGAGGGCGTCGCGCGCCGTGACAATGGGCTGCGCCCGCCCCTCTAGGCAGTCCATGAAGTGGCCCAACTCGATCAGGTACGGGTCGTCCTCGGTCACGGGTAGGGGGGGGCGGTCGCCAGAGTGCAGTTGCAGCGCCAGAGGCGGCGCGCTATTGTCGACCTCCACCAGGCCGCCATCGCCGCTAATCTCGATCTTGGTCGTCCAGATCCCCCTGGGCCGACTCCAGCCGCCCTCGACGTGGCCGATGGCCCCGTTCGCGAAGCGCAGCAGGGCGAAGGCATGCTCGCCGTTCGGTGGCCCCGCCCAGCGGCGACGGCGCACGAAGATGCGCGTCACGTCGCCGCAGCACCAGCGGGCGAAGTCGAAGTCGTGAATCATCACGTCCAGGATGACGCCGCCGCTCTCGGCCTCGTCGGCGAACCAGCCGCCCCACTGGGGAAACACGCCATTGCGCGACGAGCGGTAGACGCCGGGCCGGCCGATGGCCCCCTTCTCGACCAGACTGTGCAGGTGGCTATACTCCGGGAAGAAGCGCACCACGTGGGCCACGTACAGGGGCGTGCCCGTCGCCTCGCTGGCCTCGACCATCGCCCGCCCGTCGGCCAGGCTGCGCGCCAGGGGCTTCTCGCAGATGACCGGCCGCCCCGCCCGCAGCGCGGCCACCGTCGGCTCGCGGTGGGCGGTCGGCGGCGTGTTCACGTCGACCACGTCCACGCGGCGAATCA
>CAZJJF010000606.1:0-1764 GCA_964546245.1 uncultured Anaerolineales bacterium | reverse complement strand
ACGGCCTGGGCGACACTCTCGTCGGCCAGGCGCAGGTCGGGCAGGTAGGCGCGCAGGGGGGCGTCCAGGTCGAGCTTGCCCTCCTCGACGAGCCGCATGGCGACAGTGCCGGTGACGGTCTTGGACGTCGAACCGATCTGGAACAGGGTATCGGCGTCTACGGGCAACGGGTTCTCGACACTGGTGACGCCGAAGGTGGCAACGTGCTCGTTGTCACCGTCAAGGATACCCAGGGCGACGCCGGGCGTGCGGAAGCGGGGCAGCGCGTCGCGGGTGAAGGCGACGAGGTCGCGAAAGGGGGCGGTAGATGGGGACATGCCTCATTCCTTGCGTACGCGGGCGGCCAGGGGGAACCACCCCTACCAACTGATTGCAGGGGCAGGCCCCCGTGCCTGCCGCCTGCCGACTACATTCCCCCAGTCACTTCCAGCACCTGGCCGGACACGTAGTTGGACAGGGGCGAGGCGAAGAACAGGACCGGGCCGGCGGCCTCTTCCGGCGTACCGGGGCGTCCCAAAGGAATCGTCAGCTTCGCCATCTCGCGCATGGCGCTGGGAATACCGAGGGCGATGTCACGCTCGCCACGCTGAAGGGTTGCGCCTGCCTCCTTGGAGGCCGTCAGGCGCGTCTCAATCATGCCGAAGGCAACAGCATTGACCTGGACGTTGAACTGGCCCCACTCTTTGGCGAGGGTCTTGGTGACGCCCAGGATGCCCGCCTTGCCTGCCGCGTAGTTAGCCTGGCCCGCGTTGCCGCGCGTGCCGGTAGTAGAACTGATGTTAACAATCTTGCGCGCGTGCGCCGCGCCCTGGGTGGCAATCTCGCGCCTGGCGGTCTCGCGGAAGTGTCCGCTGGCGGCGCGGATGAGGCGGAAAGGCGCGGTCAAATGCACGGCGAGCATGGCCTCCCACTGCTCATCGGTCATCTTGTGGATGACGCCGTCCCAGGTGTAGCCCGCGTTGTTGACGAGAATATCCAGCCCCCCCAGCCCCTCCACAGCGGCGGCGACGAGGCGAGGGGCAAAGTCGGCAGCCGTGACGTCGCCGGGCACGGCAATAGCGCGCCCGCCGGCGGTCACGATCGCGGCGGCGGTGTCCTCGGCAGGAGCGGGATCGATGTCGGTAACAATGACGGCGGCGCCGTGTTCGGCCAGCAGCCGCGCCGTGGCCGCCCCGATGCCGCGGCCGCTACCAGTGACAATGGCGACCTGGCGTTCCAACAGGCGAGTCATGGCGCTCCTTTACACAATGAAACCGATACCCAACTGCGGGGATTGTACGACGGGCCAGGCGCAGGGTCAAGCGTCCGCTAATGTTTTCACCATGGCCTAATTCTCGCTTAATGTGGGCTTAATGCGCTGGCCCGATACTAATATCAACAACGGTGGCTGACCTCCCACCGACACCTCTCAGAGATAACGGCCTGGATACGGCGTGAGCAACCGTAGTCAGGCCGATGTCTTGTGTGGATTCATGCAGAAGAATGATGCGGCTCGCCAGGGGGCGTGTATAATATGGAGCAGTATCCCCTGTCTAGTCAGGACATCACCATGATCAAGCGCATGCGGGCCGCCTGGCCGCTGAGACCCAGTCGGTCCGCCGAGAACGGCCGCGTGGCGGCCTCCGTCAACAGCCTCGCCTGGCCAGTCATCATCGAGAATCTCCTCCAGACCCTCCTCGGTGTCGTCGACCTGATTTTCGTCGGCGCGCAGGGCGCGGCGGCTGTGGCCGGGGTGGGCGCGGCCCTCCAGGTATTGTGGGTCAT
>CAZJJF010000605.1:0-1781 GCA_964546245.1 uncultured Anaerolineales bacterium | reverse complement strand
GGTATCTGGTGGTGTCCACCAATAATACAACTCTACCCCCCCGCCCCCCTCGCGGCCCCCCCCGCGCGCCCCTGGGGTCCGACTCTAGACGATCCAAGGTCGCGATGCTCGAATCGATCAGACGCTGGGTGGGCGGCACGCCCGAAGGCCCCGACTGGAGCCCTGTGGCGGCGTGGGCGGCTCGGCGCCAGGGCGTGTTCAAGCGTGCCCGCGACCAGCAGGGTTTCGTCGTCGACGGCATGGTGGACGGGCGCCCCTGGAGGCTGGAGTGGGGCCCTCCGCAGCGCAGCTACATCGACGGGCACGAACTGCGCCTGCGCATGGAACTCGGCATGCCGCCCGACCTGCAGATGCTGCTGATGTCGCTGCCGCTGATGGAGACTCTGGAGCGTCAGACCTTCGAGCGGTACACCGAACAACTGCAGACGCAGATCGACGTCGCGACGCCGGAGGAAATGCGCTGGCTCGCGATGCTGCCCAGGGTCGCGGTGCCGGGGGAGCGCAACTTCCGCGCGCGGTTCGGTGCGGTGGCCCTGGCGCCGAAGCTGGCGCTGCAGTGGATCGAGGGTGCCTTGGCGGCGCGTCTGGCCGCGGCTGCGGCCGGTCCGCTCGCGGGCGAGCCGGCCCTCGTGCTGATGACGTTGCGGGGGCGGCTCTACATGCGGCTGCAGTTGCCCGAGCCCGAGCCGGACGCCATCGAAGCCGCGGTGTCCGTGTTCGAGTGCGCCGCCACTCAGGCGATCAGGCTGGGCGCCAGCCCGCCCGAAGGCCCCGAGGCCTGGCCGACGACGGCAACCACGGCGTGGCAGACGCAACTGCAACCCGAGCCGGCCAAGGACTGAACGCCCGCGGCCGCCGCGCGGGGTGCCGCCGCAGGCGGTCATGCGGGCCGGCGGGCTTAAGGTCGGGATAAGACGCGTCGCGTAGCATGCCGCGGGTCCGCGGACCTGACCTGATTCGCCTGCCGTGATCCGGGACACGCGTCGCCGTCCCTCGAAACCCACCCATGCGCATCTCCGGTTCGCGATGGTCCACGCTGCCGGAACGGCCTTTCGCGCTCTGGGGCCTGATCGCCGGCTTCACCCTCCTGCGCCTGATCATGGCGGCGACCGTGCCGCTGCTGCCGCAGGAGGCCTACTACTGGCAGTGGAGCCGGCAGCCCGACTGGTCGTACTTCGACCATCCTCCCCTGGTGGCGTGGAGCATCGCGCTCTCCACGGCCCTGGCGGGGCAGACGGCATTCGGCGTCAAGCTCGCCGCCGTTGCCTGGTCCGTCGGATGGAACGTCCTGTGGCTGCGCCTCGTGCTCGACATGTATGCGAGCCGCACCCTGGCGTTCTGGTCACTGCTTGCGCTGAACCTGACCATCGCCTACCAGGCGCACGGCACGGGTCCCACGCCCGACGCTCCGCTCCTGTTCGGGTGGGTCGGCGTGGTGTGGGCGGTCTGGCGCGCGAGCGCGACGGGCCGCGCGCGCTGGTGGCTGGCTGCTGGCGGCTTCGCGGGCCTGGCCATGCTGGCCAAGTATTCGGCGGTCCTCTTGCTGCCCATCGTGCTGCTCTACCTCTGGTGCGCGCCGGCGCAGAGGCACTGGCTGCGGCGTCCCTGGCCCTACCTGGCGGTGCTGGTCGCGGTGCTGATGTTCGTCCCCGTGCTGTGGTGGAACGCCCAGAACGACTGGGCGTCGTTCGCCTTCCAGGGCAGCCGACGGGTCGGCCACATGGCCGAATTCAAGCCGCGCAACACCCTCGTGCTGCTGGGCACCCAGCTGTTCATGGTCA
>CAZJJF010000604.1:0-1781 GCA_964546245.1 uncultured Anaerolineales bacterium | reverse complement strand
ACCGTGAAGAGATAGACGTAGGGTGTGAAGAACAGGAACATCACCCAGACGGCACCGCTGTAGCTCAGGATATTGAAGGGGGCCGGTGGAGTAAGGCCGAACTGACGAAACAGGCCTGATATCGCGAGCGGTGGCCGTACTGGGCCGCCGCTCGCTCTTTTCTTCACCCCTCGTGAACCATCCTCCACCGCCCGGCGGCCAGACCGCTTGCGCCCCACCCGCGTTCGGTCGTATAATGGGAGGGTATGGGCAGCGCCAGTCAGATCGCTCAAACTACCCGCGGCCGCTATGCCACCACGCCCCGCACCCTCATCTTCGTCACCCACGATGACGCCGTGCTGCTCGTGCGCGGCGCGCCACACAAGGGGTGGTGGGCGGGGCGGCTGAATGGCGTCGGCGGCCACGTCGAGCGTGGCGAAGATGTCTGGACGTCGGCCCGCCGCGAGTTGGCTGAGGAGACGGGCCTGTCCGATGTGGCTGACCTGCGCCTGGCGGCCGTGATTAACGCTGCGCTCGGCGATGGGCCGCAAGGCATCCTGTTGTTCGTCTTCACCGCCCGCGCCCATGATCGCGCCGTGCAGCCCTCCGCCGAAGGCGCGCTGGAATGGGTCGCGATGCGCGACCTGGATTGCCAGCCCGTGATTCCCGACCTGCGTGTTCTGCTGCCTCGCATCCTCGACCGGCCGCCAGACGCGCCGCCCCTTTTCGCCCACTACGATGTGGATGAGCGCGGCGTGATGACGGTGCAATTTGCGGGCGAACCGCCCGCTCAGATAGCCTTCCCGACCGCCTAGCGAAAGGAAATTCCGATGGCACACGAGACAATTCAAGCTTTGCTGCACGATCTGGCTCCCGCTGCCCGCATCGACGACCAGGGCCAACTACACATCGTCGACGAGGCCCGGCTGCGCGCCGCGATGGACTGGCTCCAGGTGGCCGGAACCTTTGGCTCCCCGCCGGTCAAGAGCCTGGCGCGTTGGGTCATCTGGGAGGCGGGCCAGGCGCTGTATGCCCAACCCACCTCTATCAACGACTTCTACATGGCACGCGGCGAAGGCAAGTACGGCGCTTTGACCGTCCCCGCCATGAACATTCGCGGCCTGCCCTACCCGACGATGCGCGCCGCCTTCCGCGCCGCACTCAAGCGCAACGTGGGCGCGATGATCTTCGAGATTGCCCGCTCCGAGATGGGCTATTGCGACCTGCGCCCCGCCGAGTACACCATGAACGTCATCGCCGCCGCCCTCCGCGAGGGTTTTCGCGGCCCCCTGTTCGTGCAGGGCGACCACTTCCAGGTCAGTCTCAAGGCCTACGGCAAGGACCCGGAGAAGGAGCTTCAAATCGTCCGCGACTTGATCGACGAGGCGCTGGATGGCGGCTTCTTCAACATTGACATCGACACTTCGACGCTGGTAGACCTGGACAAGCCGACCCTGGCCGAGCAGCAATATCTGAACTACCGCCTGGCGGCGCAGTTGTCCAAGTACATTCGCGACCGTGAGCCGGCCGGCGTCACCGTGTCCCTGGGCGGCGAGATCGGCGAGGTGGGCGGCCACAACTCCAACGTCGACGAACTGCGCGCCTTCATGGACGGCTACAATGCCGAGCTGGAGAAGCTGGCCCCGGCGGCCACCGGCCTGTCCAAGATCAGCATCCAGACCGGCACGGCCCACGGCGGCGTGGTTATGGCCGACGGCTCGCTGGCCTCGATCAAGATCGACTTCGACGTGCTGCGCGAGCTGTCCAACGTGGCCCGCGACGAGTACGGCATGGGCGGCGCG
>CAZJJF010000603.1:0-1783 GCA_964546245.1 uncultured Anaerolineales bacterium | reverse complement strand
AGATTCACGGCCACGATGGAATTGCTCGCGTCGGATGGCCACAACCGACGCCCGACGCCCGGCAGGCGCTGGATGTGGCCATCCAGCGCGAGCAGTGCTGCATTCTCAGGCTAGACGTAGTGGCGGGTACGTTCGCCACGCAGGTGAGATGCCATGACCAACGCCGAGATCGCGCAAATCTTCGCCGAGATGGGCGACCTCCTCGAAATCCAGGGGCAGGACCGCTATCGCTTCCTGGCCTACCGCCGCGCCGCCCAGGAGATCGCCCGCTACCCGGCCGATGTGACCGACCTGTGGCGCGCGGGTAAGCTCGAAGACATCCCCTCCATCGGCAAGACCCTGGCGGCTAAGATCGATGAGTTGCTGCGCACCGGCGAGATTCAGGCCCACCAGCGGCTCATCCAGGAAGTACCGCCCAGCGTCATTGAGGTGTTGCGCATCCCCGGCGTTGGGCCTAAGCGCACTCAGCAGCTATGGCAAGAGCTGGGTATCACGTCCATCGCAGAACTCGAAGCCGCTGCGCGGGACGGTCGGCTAACGGGCGTCAAGGGCATGGGCGAGCAGACGATTCAGAATATCATCAAAGGCATCGAGTCGGTGCGGGCTATGGGCGACCGTATCCCCCTGGGGGTCGCGCTGCCCCTCGCCCAGAGCCTGGTCGCCGCGCTGCGCAAAGGTCCCGGCGTTCAGGCGGCCGACATGGCCGGGTCGCTGCGGCGGCGCTGCGAGACAGTCGGCGACATCGACCTGCTGGCGGCTGCCGACGATACCGCCGCTATCATCGACTATTTTACCCGCCTTCCGCAGGTGAAAGAAACTCGCTCGGCCGGCGTCAACAAGACCACGGTTGTCCTGCCCGGCGGGCTGACGGCCGACCTCATGGTGCTGCCGCCCCAGAACTGGGGATCCCTGTTGCAGCACTTTACCGGCTCCAAGCAACACAACGTTCAGTTGCGCACCGAATCCGTCGCCCGTGGTCTACACGTTAGCGAGTGGGGCATCACCGGCCCTGACGGTGTGCTACGCACTTTCACCGACGAGGCCGATGTTTACCACACCCTGGGAATGGACTGGATTCCACCGGAACTACGCGAGGCAACGGGCGAGATTGAGGCCGCTCGCGCCCATCAGTTACCCCACCTGGTCACGCTGGACGACATTCGCGGCGACCTCCAGATGCATACGACCTACAGCGACGGCGCGACTACCGTCGAGGGCATGGCTCGCGCCGCCCAGACTCTCGGCTACGCCTGGATCGCCATTACCGACCACTCCCACAGCCTGGCGATGACTGGGGGCCTGGATGTCGAGCGCGCCCACCAACAGGCGCGCGAGATTGCCGAGGTCAACGCGAGACTCGCGCCCTTCCGCGTCCTGCGTAGCGTCGAACTGGAGATTCTGGCCGACGGCTCGCTGGACCTGCCCGACGATGTGCTGGCCGAGTTCGACATTGTGGTCGCGTCGGCCCACACCGGCCAGCGCGCCGAGCGCGCCACCCTGATGCGGCGCTATCTGGCCGCCATGCGCAACCCCCACGTCGATGTTATCGGCCACCCCTTCGGGCGCATCCTGGGCAAGCGCCCACCCATGGACCTGGACTTCGAGGCCCTGGTCGAGGCTGCCGCCGAGACCGGGACGGCGCTGGAAATCAACGGCCAGGTTGACCGCCTCGACCTCAACGGCGAGCAAGCCCGCTACGCGGCCGGGCGGGGCGTGATGATCACGTTGGCATCCGACGCCCATGCCCCGGAGGGGTTGGGCGTCATGGCCTTCGCCGTGGAGA
>CAZJJF010000602.1:0-1790 GCA_964546245.1 uncultured Anaerolineales bacterium | reverse complement strand
GAGGACTGGATCAAGATCGGCCTGTACCTCCATCACACCCTGCCCGTCGTAGACGGCATCGATATCAATGTCAAGGAACCCGTTTGATGCCCCGATTCGGGCCGATCAGCCGTCGTGACCTCATCTACTACCTGAGGCGGCTTGGCTTCGAGGGACCATACGCGGGCAGCAAGCACGAGGTCATGATTCGCGGCGAGTTGCGCCTCAGAATCCCGAATCCACATGCGAGCGACATCGACCGCAATCTCCTGGCCGATTTGTTGCGACAGGCTGGAATCAGTCGGGGTGAGTGGGAAGAACTGTGACATCGACGCCCATAAAACTTCTTGTCGCCACCAACAACCCTGGCAAGCTGGCCGAGTTACGGGAGTTGCTGGCCGACGTGCCCGTGGCGTTGGTGACGCTGCGCGAGGTGGGCATCGACACCATCGTCGAGGAGACGGGGGCGACGTTCGCTGAGAATGCCGCCCTCAAGGCCGAGCAGTACGCCACCCTGTCGGGGCTGTGGACGCTGGCCGACGACTCCGGTCTGGAGGTGGACGCGCTGGGGGGGGCGCCGGGCGTGTACAGCGCCCGCTATGGCGCGCCCGACGCCATCACCCACCGTGATCGCTACGAGACTCTGCTGCGCAACCTGACCGCCGTACCCTGGCAGCAACGCACGGCGCGCTTCCGCGCTGTCGTCGCGCTGGCCGCACCCGGCCACCCTGCCGAGACAGTCGGAGGCGTCCTCGAAGGCCGCATTGCCTTTGCCCCCCACGGCCAGGGCGGCTTCGGCTACGACCCGGTCTTCTACGTGCCCTCCCACCACTGCCACCTGGCAGAGCTGCCGGCCGAGACGAAGAACCGCATCAGCCACCGTGGGCGGGCCATCGCGGCCGCCTATCCCCTGCTCGCCCGCCACTTTTCGAACCCCACCCAATCTTAGCCAGCAATAGAAAACCAGGCAGGCCCCTCGGCTCGTACTTAGAGTCGTCATTACCCCATCCTGTCTCACTTACCTCCATGGGCACGACGAACATCCGCCTAAGGAGCAAACGGTATGCGCGCTCTGCTTTGGGTCTTGCTTGGCGCAGTGTTGCTGGCTGGCATTGGCGCGATGATCTTTTCAGGCGTGTTCATCCTCGGCGCGCGGACCGCCGTCGAAGAACCGCCCGCCTTTGTGATCAGCATGGCCGACATGGGCAAGGGCTTCATGGTGCCCGGCGACTACCAGCGACGGACGAACCCCGTGGCGGCCAGCCCTGAGGTTCTCGCCACCGCCCGCCGTATCTACACGTCGCGCTGCGTTGTCTGCCACGGTAGGGATGGCAAAGGAGCGACGGCCGTCGGCGGGCGCACCTACCCCCGCGCCGCCGATCTCAGCGCGGCGCGCACCCAGGGCAAGTCCGACGGCGCACTGTTCTGGTTCACCGAGATGGGTATCCCGCATACGGGCATGCCTGGTTGGAAGGACACTCTCAGCGAGCAGGACATCTGGCATCTCGTCACCTACGTGCGCGAGCTGCCCAAAGGCGTGCCCACTGAGGCCGACGCGTCGGCCGACGCCCCAACGGATGGCGCCGCCGTTGCGCCATCAGCCCCATCCGCGCCACCCACCAGCGCGCCGACCGCCCGGCCCACGACGGTAGCCTCCACCCCCACCCCCGCCGCCCCACCCACGACGGTAGCCTCCACCCCCACCCCCGCCGCCCCACCCACGGCCGCGCCAACAGCGCCGCCGCCCCCTCCGCCCACCGCCGCGCCAACAGCCCCGCCGTCCCCTCAGCCCACCGCCGCGCCAAAGGCGG
>CAZJJF010000601.1:0-1792 GCA_964546245.1 uncultured Anaerolineales bacterium | reverse complement strand
TGGCGGCCGCCTCGTATAACTCACCCGGAATCTGCTTGAGACCGGCCAGGAAGATGAGCATGGGTGAACCAAACTGCCAGATTGCCAGGATGATGAGGGTCCAGATGGCAGTGCTGGGATCGCCGAGCCAGTTGTGGCCCGACAGGCCGAGACCTTGCAGGATGGCGTTGATAGCGCCCTCGGAGCCGAACAACTGCCGCCACATGACGGCCACGGCGACGCTGCCGCCGACCACCGACGGCGCGTAGTACATGGCGCGGTAAGTTCCCACCCCTCGCCGTGGCGTGTTGAGAAGCATCGCCACAGCGAGGGCGAACATGAGACGCAGGGGGACGGCGACGAAGACGTAGTACAGGGTGGCCTGGACGGACCGCCAGTAGCGCGGGTCCTCAAAGAACATGCGCTGGAAGTTCGCCAGGCCAACCCACTTGGGCGGACTCAGCAGGCTGTAGTCCGTGAAGGCGAAGTACAGCGACGCCGCCATGGGAATCAGGGTGAAGGCGAAGAAGCCGATGAGCCAGGGAGCGATGAACAGGTAGCCCGCTCGGTTGTCGTAGTCGAGGCCACGGCGCGCCCGATGCGCCGCGCGGGTCGTGATCTGGGAGGTTGCCGCGGTCGTACTGGTGGCCGCCGGATCCGTTACACTCGCCATGTCGGCTCCTTCCTGTCCAGCCGTCGTTGTTACTTGTTCGCGGCCAGGATAGTCGTAGCTTCCTTGCGCAGCAGTTCCGCGCCCTGCTGTGGTGTGGTCTTGCCGAACATGACGGGGTCCGCTACCTGGGGGGTCCAGACGTTCTTGACGATGTCAGCGTGGCCCTTGGGGTCGGGCGGCGGGATAGGCTGGGCGGTCTTACCGACGCGGTCGACAAAGTCGAAGGTTTCTGCCTGAGCCTTAGTCAGCGTCGGCTTGAGGGCCGCGCGCACCTTGGCCGCGACGGGTACACCACGCTCGCCCGCCAGAATCTTGTTGGCTTCGATGTCGTTGGTGATGAAGTCGATGAACATCGCGGCTTCGGCGAGATGCTTCGACTGAGACGTGACGCTGAAGAACTGCGACGGCTTGATGTAGTTGGCAGACTTGCCACCCTCGGCGCGAGGGATGGGCAGCAGCTTGAGGTTGCGATTGTCGCCGGCGGCCTTCCAGTAGGCAACCAGCTGGTTGCTGTTGAAGTAGTCCATGGCGGCCTTGCCGATCGCGCCGGCCTTCTGCTCGATGCTCTTGCCGCGGAACTGAGCGATCTCGTCGGCGCGGCTGGGCGCGGCGCCGCTCTTCTCAAGCCGCTGCGCCATGCTCAGGAAATCGATGAGGGGCTTATCGTCGGTGTAGCCGAGGGCCGTGCCCTCCTTGTTGTAGGCCCACTGCCCGAGGGTGAAGTAGATATTCTTCCAGTTCTGGTCGTTGGTCAGGTCGTCGCCGATGCCCCAGATGCCGAGCTTGTCGTGCAGGGCGGTGGCGGTCTTCTCAAAGTCGGCCCAGGTCCAGGTGTCGGCGGGAACGTCGATACCGGCCTTCTTGAAGGCGTCCAGGTCGACCAGGATGTTCTGGGTATTGGCGCCGAGGTTGACGGCGACGAGCTTATCATTGATGCGCCCGCCGCTGAGATAGGACTCGTCTACATCGGACAGATTGAGGTTGCCCGCCTTGATCTGATCCTCCAGAGTGGAGATCAGCCCGCGCGTGTACCACTCATTGATGTAGGCGTAGTCCTGCTGCATGACGTCGGGTAGGCTGTTGCCTGCCGCCTGAGTCGTCATCTTGGTCCAGTAGTCATCCCAACCGGCGAATTCGTAG
>CAZJJF010000600.1:0-1794 GCA_964546245.1 uncultured Anaerolineales bacterium | reverse complement strand
AGGAAGACCAGGTCGGGGTCGTGGGCATTGTTAAAGCTGAACACGTTCAGCGCCCCGCCGACTGGCACCCAGCGCGTACCATCGAACTTGCTGACGAAGACCTTGGTCGAGAGGCCGTCGAACTCCTCCCAGGTTACCCAGGGGGTAGGCTTGGTGGGGTCCTGGCCGGGCAGCGAGCCGAAGGCGATCTTGGGATCCTCCGCGTCGCGGTCGGTGTTGCGGTTGAGGGCGCAGGTCCGCTCGTTGCCGCCACAGGCGGGCTGCACATCCCAACGGAAGCCGCCCTCGGCCGTCCCATCGGCGACCGCCTTGGAAGCGAAGACGCGCGCGGCGCGCCCCCCGCCCTCCTCGTACCACACGACCCAGGGGACGGTGAAGTCGGGACCGCCGAAGGTGAAGTCCGGCTCGACTCCATCGCGCGCGGTATCGACATTCAGGCTCGGCCCGGCGCCACCGATGAGCTTGCCAGTGAGCACGAAGCGCAGACCGCCGTTGGCTCCGGCGTCCGCCTCGCCCCGCGAGACGAAGATCTGGCTGGCCTGGGCCGCCGAGCTGTTCTCCTGCCACGCCACCCAGGGATTGAAATTCGCTGCGCCGGCCTGAGTCGACCCGCCGCCCATCGACGGGTTCTCAGCGTCTTCGGTCACGTTGAAGTTCAGGCTGGGGATACTGCGGCCTGGGCCAGTCGCGCCGACGGGCTGCCACTTCTCGCCGCCGTCGTTGACCAGCTTGCTGGCAAAGATATTCTTGCGGTTGCCGAGGCTGATGACCGGCTCATACCACGTCACGAAGGGCTGCGTGCCCTGGCCGCTGATCACTGGCCCGGCCAGCGCCAGGGATGGATGCTCAGCCTCGGCCAGGTTGTCGCGATTGAGGATGCCGTTGTTCGTGGCGGCGCCGCGAGTCACCCATTGGTTAGTCGCCGCGTTGAAGGAGCGCACGAAGGCTTGATGCAGGTTCGTGCCTATCGGGTTGCGGACATAGGCTACCCACGGCACGGGCACGCCATTCGCGCCCACGGCCGCGTCGACGACCAGGGATGGCTCGGTGGCCACCGAGGACGATGGGCTGACGGCTGTGTCGTGGCGCTGGAAGCCACCCACGACCGTCGGAATTGCGCTGGGCGCGGCCAGGCCAGCCACTGCGCTGAGGACGACGAACACGGGCACTACCAACAGCAAGGCAAAGCGGGGCGATAACCGTTTCATCACGAACCTCCTGGGGTGTGTTCTGCTGCTGTAGACGGACGAGGGGTTCAGGGGGATTTCTCGGTCTCGGCTCTGGGTTAATGGGTGGTGACGATTGGGTAGGAGCGATCCCCCACTTCGCTCTCACCCAACCATCAGCGCGTCGCGCGTCGCACACCCGGCAGGAAGGCGCGATAGGCGGCGGTGGGAACGGGCGCGCAACCGAAGCGGTCCACGGCGACGTTAATCTGGGCCGTCGTGGGCAGGTCGGCGGGGCGGGTGAAGGTGTCGCTGCCTTCGAGGAAGGGCCGCAGAGCTGCGGCGGCATCCGCCACGCAGGCGAAGGAGGCCCTCACCAGGCAGAGATTATTCGGAGGCTGCTGGCCGCCAATGAAGCGCCCCAAGATGCGATGCTCGGCTTCGATGCCCAGAATCTGACCGGCGGTTTGAGCCAGCAGCGGCTCACCCAGGCGGGCGAACTGCTGCATGGCCGCCAGGTAGGCGGCAATGAAGGCATTTTCCAGCGTGTCCAGGATGCCCAGGAAGGCGGGCAGGTCGTCGAAGGCGTTGGCCGGGTAGTAGAGGCGCGTTGGGGGAGCGGCCGCAC
>CAZJJF010000599.1:0-1812 GCA_964546245.1 uncultured Anaerolineales bacterium | reverse complement strand
ACGACGATGGTCAGCAGCAGGCTCAGCAGCAGACAGCCCATGACCGGCGCGAAGATGGTCACCGGCCCGCGCGGCACGACAAGGTTGCCCGGCAGGCTACCGACGGGGACGCCCAGCCGCGCCAGGACCAGCGCGCCGACGCCCATCAGCGCGAGAATCGCGCCGCTGACGACGAGAAACCAGCCAATTGACTCGAAATTCAGCGACATGGTGTAACCTTTGGGCCTGATTCTGCGTCAATTGTATAGCCGGAAGCGTTTATCTTACAGCAAGGATGCCTGGCGCGGCGGCGGCCCGTCGCGGCGGCCCAGATGCTCATAGGCCAGGCGTGTTGCCACCCGCCCACGGGGCGTGCGGTCCAGGAAACCGAGTTGTAAGAGATACGGTTCATACACGTCCATAATCGTGTCAGCGTCCTCGCCCACGGCGGCGGCGATGGTGTCCAGCCCCACCGGCCCACCGTCGAACTTGTCGATGATGGTAATCAGCACGCGGCGGTCGATCTCGTCGAGGCCCAGCGGATCGACAGCCATGAGGTCGAGGGCCAGGCGCGCGACCTCGTGGGTGATGTAGCCGTCAGCGCGGAC
Organism: uncultured Anaerolineales bacterium; assembly: GCA_964546245.1. Lineage (GTDB taxonomy): Bacteria > Chloroflexota > Anaerolineae > Epilineales > JAHCIE01 > JAHCIE01. The sequence continues at coordinate 1,225 of CAZJJF010000599.1, read as the reverse complement.
CTCGGCGTAGTCGCGGACACGCCGCAACAGGCGGTTGGCGATGCGGGGCGTGCCCCGCGCGCGGTGGGCGATTTCCTCCGCGCCGCCCGTGTCGATGGCCGTTTTCAGGATGCGCGCGCTGCGCTCGACGATGTACATCAACGTCGGCAGGTCGTAGTAGTCGAGGCGGAAGACCGCCCCAAATCGGTCGCGCAGTGGGTTGCTGAGCATGGCAAAGCGCGTGGTGGCCCCGACGACGGTGAAGCGTGGCAGCTTGAGGCGCACATTCTTGGCCGTTGGCCCCTTGCCGACCATGATGTCCAGGGCAAAGTCCTCCATCGCGGGATACAGAATCTCCTCGACGACTTTGCCCAGGCGATGAATCTCGTCGATGAAGAGGATGTCGCCCTTGCGCAGATTGGTGAGAACCGACGCCAGGTCGCCGGGGCGCTCGATGGCCGGGCCAGAGGTGATCTTGATATTGACGCCCATCTCGGTGGCGACAATCTGGCTCAGCGATGTCTTGCCGAGACCGGGCGGGCCGTACAGAAGCAGGTGATCGACGGCCTCCCCCCGCTTCTTCGCCGCCTGGATGAGAATCTCTAGATTCTCCTTCACGCGGTCCTGGCCTCGATAGTCGGCCAGACGTTGCGGGCGGAGGGTATTGTCCAGGCTCTTGTCTTCAGGCTGCGCCTGGGGCGACACGGAACGGTCGATCATGGTCTGCATCCTTGGCCGGTTCTAGCACATATGTATTATACCCTTAAGTTTGTTTTCTGACAAAGCGGGTAAGGCCGCACCACATCAATCATCTTATTCTCATTACCCAGGCTGGGACGACCTGGCAAATGACAGGGGCCAACGTGGCCCAGGAGCAACGCCCATGACCATGAATGGCACCGTAAGCCTGGAGCAGGAGCGCGAAGCGACCCTCGCCGAGATCCAGCGCTTGCAGGACTTTCTCATCGTCGCCCTGGACGAGGCCAGCGACGAGGCCGATCCCGATGTGGCTGAGCGCGAGAAAACTCTGGCCCTGATTCAAAATCTGGAGCGCAAGGTCGAAGAGATTGACTACGCCCTGATGATGGCTCAGAAGGGAACCTACGGCATCTGCGAGGGGTGTGGTCAGCCTATTGACCCTGAGCGGCTGGCCCTGCTTCCTGAGACGACGCTGTGTGTCAAGTGCAAGCAGGCGCGCGAGAAGCGCCGCGCCTGGTAATTCTATCGCCACGCCTCCTACGGGGCC
>CAZJJF010000598.1:0-1822 GCA_964546245.1 uncultured Anaerolineales bacterium | reverse complement strand
GCTGTCACCAGGCCGCGTCCTAGCTGGCTGTAGCCCATCCAGCTGCGACTGCCGTCCAGGAAGTGGGGGTTGCGGACGTAGTTAGGCCCGCTACCTGGCGCGCACTCCGGCGTCACCTCCGGCCGCGTCGGCGGGCACACGTAGGGGGTGGGTGTCGGGGTCGGCGTGCGCGTCGGGGTGAACGTCGGCGTGGGGGTCCGCGTCGGGGTGGGGGTGGGGGTGCGGGTATGCGTCACGACCGGCGTGACCGTGCCGCAGTTGGGGTCGATGCGGATGATGCGTTCGGCGTGCGCCTGGAGGCAGTCACTAGCGACATCCTCCACCGTGACCACCACCGTGTAGTCACCGGGAGACATGGACAGATTGGTGGGGATAGGTAAGGGAATGACGCCGGACTGGGGCGCAGTCCAGTTCACCTCTTGCGAGGCCCAGATAACGTCGCCACTCCACAGCTGGACGGTCACCTTGACGGGTTGAGACGCCAGCGACGTGCCGACGTTCACAAACACACCCGCCGTGGCCCCCGGCGCGTAGCAGTCGCGGTCGGTGGTGAGGGTGTGGATGGTGGCGGTTGGTATGCACTCGGTCGTCTCGATGAGGATGTCATCGACCGACGCGCCGTGCTCGTAAGTGGACAGGGCGCCACTGCGGAAGACGAAGGCGACCCAAACCTGGGGCTCGCCAGCGAGGGGGGTCAGGTCCAGCTCGCTGCGCACCCAGCCGTTCGCGTCGGCGCTGGGATCTTGATACCAGTTGCCAGCCCACCACTCGCTGAGGGTATCAAAGGACCAATCGGCGCCGGTGGACGTGACTACCCAGAGTGGGTCAGACGCTGTAGCGCAGTTGCCGCCGTCGCAGCGGCTATTCAGCCAGTAATAGTAGGATACCCGGGCCGTCTGGGCCTGGCTGAAATCCATCGGGCCATAGATCATCCATGAGTTGGCATGGTTGGGGTAGTTGCTCTGGCAGGGCAGGCCGCCGCCGTTGGCGCCGCCGCCGACCGCGAAGGCGCTGAAGCTCCCCGTGTGCTGCTTGCAGCCGCGCCTGGCCCAGAAGTATTCGCCATTGGCCGAGGGTGGTTGATCGGCGTCAGAGACGCTCCAGCCGGCCGAGGGCCACGCGCCCTCGAACGTTTCGGACAGCAGGACGCCCTGCTGCTTGAGGGCAGGCGAGACAGGCGGCAGGGGATCGCGGGGCAGTTGAGCGGTGGGGAAGGGGTTGCGGAGGGTCGCGGTACCGTAGCCGTGGCCGCGTCCCTCCGGGGGCGGGTCGGCGGCCGCCGGCCGCGCCATCAGCAGGCCGAGCAGGAAAGCCGCGACAAACAGAAGAACCAGGGGGGTGGAACGAACGATGCGCGAGCGGCGGGCGGCGGCGAACATGAGTACCTCCCGGTGCGGCGAGGGTGCGAGCGCGGGGGGTACAAGAATACACGTCCCCCCGGCGTCACCTATGGCGACAGACGTAGCAGCAACCAGCGCAGGCTGGGGCGGGCATCGCGGGCGCGCGGCATATGGCGCGCGAGGAGGTGCCTACGTAGGGCGTCCAGGGGAGAGCGTCACGACCAGCCCAGCCGCAGCCGAACAGGCATGGCGCCTCGGGTCAACGGCCGCCGCCACGTCCGGGGTGGCTTGGGAGGCGTCGCCGAGAAGGCGTCTGATTTCACTATATAGCGAGCGAGCACGGTTGTCAAGGGGCGATTTTGGGGCGGGGGATGTTGGGGCGGCGTTGCCGCTCGCCTGCCAAGATGGCAGGGAGACCCTGCCCCTACAGAGGCCGCCAGGGGGAAAAGGACGGTGGGACGCGCGGCCGCGTGTCCCACCGT
>CAZJJF010000597.1:0-1828 GCA_964546245.1 uncultured Anaerolineales bacterium | reverse complement strand
TTGTTGGTCCACGACGCGCTGTAGGCCGTGAGCGCCTGGTCGGACGCGCTGGTAAAATTATCAGAAGCAGGTAGAGCCATCTGGCTACACGCCTCGCACGGTCATAAGCTCGCCCTTGTACCAGGCGGGCCACGTCTCCGCATCCATCATCCGCCGCGTCCCGGTCCACGGGTCATGCAGGATGAGGCCACCGTCAGGTATCAGGCCCGTCACCGCCATGAAGTGCCCGCTGGCAGGCTGGTCGAGACGGAAGCGAAACAACGCTATCACCGCATCGCCCACCTGGTACGCCTCGCGGAAGGCCTCGACCGGATCACCCGGCCAACGGTAGTCAGTGCTAAGCCCCCGCGAGCGCAGCCAGGCCGCCAGTTGCGCGAAGGTGGTATAGCCGCTGCCACCCTCGCCCATCATCCAGTCACGCACCGTGTCCGGCGGCACATACTCGCCACCCAGCCACACCTCGACCGCCGACGCCACCGCCGGGCCGCAATCGTTGGCGGGGTCATCTGGCCGGCCGTCAGGGTCATCGGTGTCTCGCGTCCATTGTGTGACCCAGTACGGCCAGCCGGTGTACTCGGCTATTTGTGGTCCGGCTCCGTCGCCGGTTCCGCGAAAGGGACGGCCACAACCCCCGTCGCGGCATGGAAGTAGAGCCGCCCCAGGTCGCAGAAGCACTCGCTGAAGGCCGTGCGCGCCGGGTCGCTGCGGTCGGCGGGGTCGTGGTAAATCTCATCGCTCAGGATGGTCCACCCCAACACTGTCGCCTTATCCACGAAGCCGCTGCCGACGATGTAACCCCACGGGTTGCTCATCTTGCCATCCTCTTTGTCATGGTCGCTTTCGCCCCCCCACTCGCGCGGCCCCGCCCGTAGCCAGGCGGCCACCTCGGACGCGCCACCAATCTCGAAGCTACCCCAACGACCACCGGGGTAGTCACCGGCGTTGAACACGGCCACGCCCAATACATCGCTATCGAGGCTATCGACATAGGCCGCCAGTTGCGGCGCGTACTGGCCGCCCGTCAGTCCATAGGCGCGCCAGCCCGCCGTCGCCGCCCCGCGTCCCTCTAGCCCGCCATCGATGCCACACTCCGAAATGATCACCGGGCGACGCATGTTTTCTGGCAGTGCATCGAGCAGCCGCCGCCAGCGCCCTACCCACCACGGCGCATTAAAGTTGTCGGGTAGCCAATATTCATGCAGGCTCAGATAGTCGGCCGCCTCCAAGCCCTCCACGAAGGACGCGGCCAACGCCGACGGCTCAGGGTTGCCAACGCTAAAATTACCGACCGCCACCCTTAGCCCTTCGCCGTGGGCCAGCTCGCAAAAGCGACGACATGCCGTCCCATGCTCTTCCAGGGCGACGCCCCATTGATGCGCCTCATTCCAGGGCGTCTCAATGGCGTCCAGGGCGAGGGCATGCCGCTGTATCTGCCCCCAGACTCGTTTCCAGAGCCGCTCAGCAGCGCGCTCTGGCGTGGGCATCATCGCCGCATCATCGTCGCACCATACCCGCCCCAGCAGAAATCGGATGTCGCAATCAGCCTTAAGCGCCGCCCAGTCGGGGCCGAAGTCCAGGGTCTTGACCAATGCCGGCCGAGCCTGCTGGAGCAGGCTCATCGCCCCGTTGTCCAGGGTGTTAATGTGGACGCCGCGTAGTGACATCGGTCTCCCCTATCCCCGCCGTGGTCGTGACGGGCGCGGTGGCGGTGTCAGGCCGGCCGCGCGCATGATGGCATGCAGCTCAATGATATGCGTTTCTAGCTCCACCAGGTAGCCGTCGAAGCTATCGCGCCAGGCGCGCAATTCGTCAAGCTCAGCGCGCAAGT
>CAZJJF010000596.1:0-1840 GCA_964546245.1 uncultured Anaerolineales bacterium | reverse complement strand
AGCCGCGCCGAGGCGAGCGCCCGCTATGGGATTTCACCCAGGGGACGCTCTGCCAGCGCGAGCGCGCCGCCTATCTGGTCAGCGAGGCGCTGGGCTGGCGCATCGTTCCACCTACGGTGCTGCGCGACGGCCCCCACGGCTACGGCTCGGTCCAGTTCTACATCGACTGCGACCAGGAGGAACACTACCTCACCTTCCGCGATGACCACGAGGATGCCGGCCGGCGCATTGCGCTCTTTGACGCCCTCATCAACAACGCCGACCGCAAGTCGGGCCACGTCCTTCTCGGCTACGACGGTCGTGTATGGGCCATCGACCACGGCATCACCTTCCACGCCGACCCCAAGCTGCGCACGGTCATCTGGGACTTCGCCGGCGAGCCGATTGCAGCGGAACTCATGGCCGATCTGCGCCACCTCCGGGAGCAGTTGCAGCCTGGCGAGCCGCTCCGCCTGGCGATGGGAAACCTCCTCGATACCAGCGAGGTGCGCGCCCTGGATCGCCGCATCGAACGCCTTCTCCAGGCAGGAACATTCCCCAATCCCGGCGCGGGGCGCCACGTTCCCTGGCCGATGGTGTGACAGCCCCCCAGACTGCCCGATATTTGACCCGCACGGCGTTCTGCATAGAATCGCGAACTTGGTCGGCTGCGCCGCACGGCGATGAGCAGACCTCATTCACCCTGAGTACACGCTCCCGGAAGGCATCACGGCTTACCGACGGCTGGCCCCCACCTTATCGTTTGCACCCTCGCCCATCCCGACCCAACTCGAGCCTAGACAGCGTGGGTCGTCGCATCATCGCTTCCCAAGGCCGCACCGACGGCGCGGGGAAGACTCGCGGCAGGCAGGCTCTCGTCGGGCGAGACGCGCCCCAATGCCTGGTAGCCCGCCGCTAAGGAGAACCGTGTGAATCCCCACCCCATCGCCCGCCGCCTCGTGACGGCCCTAACGCTCGTGCTGGTCGCGGCCTTTGCCATGGCCGGCCTGGCCATGCCAGCCCTCGCGGCGAACCCCGTGGATGCCAAGATCGAAATCGTCTGGCCTCACGGCAACGCGCCCGTCTCCGTCGCCAACCTGGTGAACGTGACGGCCTATCTCTTCGACGCCGGTACCCTGAATCCCGTCACGAACGACTTCAACCCTAAGGTTACGCTGTGGCAGGCGCTCAATGCGGAACCTGCCCAGCCCGTCGCCGAGGGTAGCCGCCGCATCGCCAACGTCAGCGGCTACGACATCCCCGTTTGGGACTTCAACGACATCAACGTGGGCGCCGCCAAGGACCCACTCAACAAATACTACTTCTACGTGACAGTTGACGGTACGCCCGCCAATACCAACGTCTGGGGCCACGGCGCGGATGGCCGCACGTATCTACCCGAGCCGCTCCTGCCAACGGCGGTCGGCTCCAATCAGCCCGGCCGGGTGGACGCCCGTTTCAGCGTCCTGTGGCCCCACGACGCCGCTGGCAATCAGCGCAACGTGACGACGGCTGACCTGGCCAACGTTACCGCGCGTCTGTTCGAGAGCGGTACGACCAACTCAGTGGGGGCGGACTTTGGCAACACGGTCAACCTCCTGCGCATCATCAACAATGGTACGGCCGAGGTTGTCGCCACCGGCCAGAAGCGCCTCACGACTGACAACGGTGTGACCCACCCTGTCTGGGACTTCAACGACATTAATGTCAGCGCGGCCCGTAACCCGGCCAACAAGGTCTACTTCGTGATGGCTGTGGACGGCGTGCCGACCAACTCATCGGTCTGGTCCCACGCCAGCGACGCTCGCACCATCCTGCCCCAGCCAGACGTACCCTTCGGCCAGGCGGCCCAGGCTGCTCC
>CAZJJF010000595.1:0-1871 GCA_964546245.1 uncultured Anaerolineales bacterium | reverse complement strand
CGATCGTCATGGCCGCCGACGCCGTCAGCAGCGCCCGCCCCGGGGCCCGGCGCGAGAGCCTCGAGAAGTACGTCCAGCGCCTGCACGAGCTCCAGGACATCGCGATGCGCCACAAGGGCGTCACCGAGGCCTACGCCATCCAGGCCGGACGCGAGGTCCGCGTCATGGTCGACGCGGCCCGTGTCGGCGACGACGAGGCCTTCCTCATCGCCCACGAGATCGCCAAACGCGTCAGCGAAGAAATGACCTTCCCGGGCGAGATCCGCGTCACCGTCCTCCGCGAGACCCGCGCGATCGAGGTCGCCCGCTAGGTCGCCCCCCCCCCCCCCCCCGGGGGGGCCCCCCCCCCCCCCCCCCCCCCCCCCCCAGCGGGGGGGGGGGGCCGGGGAGCACCCCCGGGGGACACGCGACGGCCCGTGGACGCCCCCCCAGCACCCCCGCCACCGCCATCAGGATCTCCTCCGGCTCGCTCATCCGCCCTTGACCAATCGTCCGGCAGGCCTGCCATCCCTCCGCGGGCCCGACGAACGCGTACCCGTCGCCCGTCAACGTCGCCAGGTTCCGCGCCGTCGAGGGCTGCGCCCACATCGACGCGTTCATCGCCGGGCACAGCAGCACCGGGGTCCTCGACCGGTCGAGGGCGCTCAGGATCAGCGTCACCACGTCGTCGGTCATCCCCGCGGCGAGCCTCGCCAGGCAGTCCATCGTGCATGGCGCCACCACCGCCACATCGCAGGAGGTCGCGAGCGCCACGTGCTGCGGATCGCTCGATTCGTGATGATCCCACGCCGACGTGTAGACCGCGTGACCCGACAGCGCCTGGAACGTCAGGGGTGTCACGAACCTCGCCGCCGCCGGCGTCATCGCGACCCGCACCTCGGCCCCCGCCTGCGCCAGGCGGCTGACCAGCGTCGCCGTCTTGTACGCCGCGATCCCGCCCGTCACCCCCACCAGCACCCTCGCGCCCGAAGCAGCACGCGCCAGCGCCGCCTTGTCGTACGCGGGCGGGCCCGACTCCCCGGGCTGGCTGGGCGTGGCCATGAGGCGCGCGATTCCCCGGGCGTCAGGCCGTCGCGCCGGCGTTCTCGGGCGACGCGACGATCTCGTAGGCGATCTTGTCCTGCATGATCTCGTCGATGGCAACCTCGAGGTCCGACCGCCCGTCGCGGTCCACCAGCGGGCGAGCCCCGTCCATCAGCTGGATCAGCCGGCGCTGCACCAGCGCGCAGAGCTTGAAGCGGCCGCCAGCCTTGTTCACGATCTCGTCGCTCTTGAGGGCTTCGATCATTCGACTGCGAGCTCCTGCATGGGACCCACGAAAAAAAGCCGCGACCCGGGCCAGGCAGCCCTAGGCGCTTCCCGCGTCCGATGATATGCTTCCCCCGAGGCCCGTGCCAGCGCCGAGTTCTTCCGTCGGCGCGGGTCGCCCGGTTCGCGACGATCCTTCGCCGCCGCTCAACTCGTGGTTCTGATCGCGGCGATGCACATCGCGGAGTCTTCGAGTCATGCCGGCCAAACTCTGGTCGCGCGGCGATTGCGTTGTTCACGCCTCCAGGCCCGAATGGGGCCAGGGTGAAGTCGTCGTCGCCGAGCCCGTCGTTCACGAAGGAAAGCCCTGTCAGCGACTCACCATCCGCTTCCTCCGAGGGGGCACCAAAACCCTCTCCACCGCCTTTGCCGATCTCCGCGCCGCAGACCCGGGCCCGCTCATCCCCCCCGCCGCCACCGACCCCGAGCCGCCCACGCCCGCGCCACGCCGGCCCGATCCTGCCGGCGAGCCCGCGCCCGCCCGCCTCGCGCGCGCCGCGCTGGCCCTGGCGGCGCTGGCCGCCGACGTCGCCGCCGCCCTGGCCCGCCTGCGCGGCGGCGCC
>CAZJJF010000594.1:0-1874 GCA_964546245.1 uncultured Anaerolineales bacterium | reverse complement strand
CAACGGCCAGGTGGACCACAGCATTGGGGTACGCGGCGCGTAGCGCGGCCAGCGTTGGCGTCGCCATGAGCAGATCGCCCAGGCAGCACGGCTTGAGGATGAGAATGCGGCGCGGGGGTGGGTCGAGGCGGCCGCCCGCCTCGTGGGGGAAGACGCGGGCCAGGGCGCGGGCCGCGCCGCCGATCAGCGTATCACGGGTCATGGCGTATGATCTTCGACTGTCACCCCGACGATAGGAGGGGTCTCTGGTAGCAACAATCCAGAGATGCCTCGCCGAGCCTCGGCATGACAGTCACTTATCTCTACCGCCCGCCCGGCCGCCGCCGAGGCGATGCGCTGCTGCCACCGCGCCGCCCACCCCGGTAGCTAGGCACGGTGATGGGCAGGACGGTCGAGCGGCTGCTGTCGAAGATGCGCGTCGCCAGGCGTTCGTCCAGCTTGTCGCTAGGCGTCGACGTGGTGATGACAGTCGGCAGGCGGGCTGCATAGCGGCGGTCGATGATCTGGAACAGCTTCTCCCGCGCCCAGGGCGTCGCGCTCTCCATGCTCAGATCGTCGAGGACGAGGAAGGGAACGCTGCGCACCTCCTCGAAGCGGCGGTCGTAGGAGACCGGACTGGTCGGGCTGAAGGTGGCGCGCAGGTGGTCGAGCAGGTCGGGCACGACGACGAACAGGGCGGCGTCACCCTGGGCGACGCGCTCGTTGGCGATGGCGGCCGCCAGATGGGTCTTGCCGCTGCCATACGAGCCAGCCAGCACCAGCCAGCCACGCGGCTCGACGGCGTAGCGGCGGGCTGCGTCGAACACCATCTTCAGATTCTCGGCCTGCTCCAGGTCGCCTGAACTGGCGAATTCGTTGTGGCGCAGGTCGAAGGAGTCGAAAGTCTCGTCGCGGTGGTAGCGCAGCGTGCTCAGGTCGCCGCCCAGGCGGTCGTCGCCACTGCGGCGAAAGTCAGGGGCGAGAATCTGCTGCTGGCGCACCAACGTACCATCCTGGAGGCGCGAGCGCAGCCGCTCCTCGATGTCCTCCAGGCGCTGGTTGGTGGTGATAACCGTCGGCAGTTGGGCCGCGTAGCGGTAATTCAGCAACTGGAAGAGTTTCTCCGCCGCCCAGGGCGTGCTACTCTGCGCGCCCAGGTCATCGAGCAGGAGGACAGGCGCATTCTTGATGGCCTCGAAGCGCTCATCGTAGGTCACGTTGGAGCCGGGGCTGTACGTCGCGCGCAGGTGATCCAACAGGTCAGGCACGACGATGAACAGGGCGGCGCGGCCCGACAGCAGCCGCTCGTTGGCGATGGCCGCCGCCAGGTGGGTCTTGCCACTACCATACGTCCCCGTCAGGACGAGCCAGCCGCGCGGCTCGGCGGCAAACTCGCGCGCCGCGTCGTAGGCCGCGCGCAGGCTGCGCAGCATCTTCTCGCTCATCTCGTAGGGCTGAAGCTGGAAGCCCTCGAAGGTCATGTGGCTGAGAGCGGCCATATTGGCCGCCGTGCGTAGCTCGCTGGTGCGGGCAATGATCAACTCGTCGCGGCGATGGGGGCAGACCAGGGCGCGCCCAAAGTTTGGATGGCCCAGCGGGACCTCGCGGCGCACGTAACCCAGGCCGCCACACATCGGGCAGGCATGGGCCTCCGCATCGAAGCCTGCTTCCTCCGCCGCGTCGTCGGGGTAGCCGCCGGTCCACGTCATGGCAGGCTGGGGCGCGGCCTCGTCAGGCAGCGCGGCCTCGCCCACGTCGTCAACTGCGGAAGTATCCGGCGTAGCGTCGTCTGATCTCTTCGATTGCATCCGATCCAGAATCTCGCCGATCGGCTTCATCGCTCTTGCCTTCTAGGGCCCACCGTTCCAGAATAGCGCGCACATAACTCCACTTGC
>CAZJJF010000593.1:0-1877 GCA_964546245.1 uncultured Anaerolineales bacterium | reverse complement strand
ACCAGGGCGTAGGCCAGCGCCTCGGTGTGCGGGACGCCAAACGCCCCCAAGGCCAGGACGACTCCCGCATGGTAGACGCCCACGTAGCCGGGCGACGACGGTACGGTAGCCCCCAGAGCGACCACCACCTGGACGAAGGTGGCCGCCACCAGCGCGCCGCCCAGCGACCCAAAGAAGTCCTGGAGGCCAAAGGCGCGCATCACCAGGTAGTTGTAGAAAGCGCCGCCCACCCCCCAGATCACCAGTGACCAGACACCGACGACGAAGAGTTGGCGCGGGGCGTGTAGAATCTGCAAGCCGTCGATGAGACCCTCGACGCGGTTCGTCCACACATCACCATTGATGCGCGGGATGCGACCGACGCCCCATGCGAAATAGGTCATGGCGCGCTGGCGCTGCCAGACAATGGCCCACAGCGCGCCAATCAGAACCAGGAAGACTATCACGACGGTTGTGGCGGAACGTTGGAGCAGCGGCGTCAGGCTCACGAAGGGCAGAACCAGGACCAGCATGGTGACAATGGCGAACACGTCCAGGGCGCGCTCAATCACGATGGTCGACAGGGCCTGGGCTACTTTCGGCCCCTGCCGCCCGCCAAGCAAGACGGCGCGGACAATGTCGCCGATGCGCGCAGGCAGAATCGTGTTGACCAGGTAGCCGATGCTCAGGGCCGAGAAGGTCCGGTCGAGGGGGGGCGAGACGTCCGGGTAGAAGAGAAGGCCCCAACGATGGGCGCGCGCTAGCTGGGCGATGAAGATGACCATCAGCGCAGGCACAAGAGCCAGGTAGTTCGCCTGAGTCAGCGCCGACCAGAGCTGATTGAAGTCGATGCCTCGAAAGGCGATATACAGGGCAACCAGGCTGACGGCCAGCCCGAGCCAGAAACGACGATTACGCATGATGTCCCGGAACAGATGGTTTCGGGACGGTATCCGTCCCACGACAGGCTATTATACCACCGCCCTCAGGCAAACGCCTAGCGCGAGGGCGCGTCACGGCTGAGGTAGCGGCGTGACCGCCGGCCGCGCCAGCGATACCGCCGTCGGCGGGGCGTCGCGGCTGACCGTTGGCGATGGCGTGGCGGAAGGCAGCGCGGCGACGACGGTGGCCGTCTGCGCCACGCGCACGGCCTCGTCTCCCCCGAAGGGAGCGCGGCCCAGGAGACCAACCGCGATCAGCAGCGCCGCCGCGACGGCCCAGCCGGCCAGCGTTGGCGGCAGCGCCACGAAGCGTAGCGGCTCAGGGCGGCGGACAGCCCGCCCCCGCGACGGGAGCGCGGCAACAGCCGCATCCCGCGCCGCGGCCACGGCGGTCGGGCGCGGCGTGGCCGCGATCGCGCGCGCCGCCAATGCTTCTCGCACCGCCGCGTCCAGGCTCGGCTCGACCAACGCTACAGCCTGGCACAGCGAGCAGGCCGCCAGATGCGCCGCCGCCGCCGCGCTCAGGTACACCTCGCCGCAGGCTTCAGCCAGTTGCCACTCCCTCACAAACTCGTCGCACCGCATCACGCGAAGCTCCCTTCATGGATGGAGTCGGACAGCAGCGTGCGCAGGCGCTGGCGGGCGTTGAACAGGCGCGACCCAACCGTGCCCAATGGAACCTGAAGCAGGTCCGCGATTTCTTCGCACGACAGATCATTGTAGTAGCGCAGCACAATAACCAGCCGATGACCGTCGCTGAGGCTATCGACGGCCGCCAGCACGTCGGCCTCGGCCAGCCGCGTGAGCGCCTGGTCTTCGGGGCCAGGCCCCGCCAGGGGCGCCGTCTCCAGCGCCTCCCACTCGGCGCGGGGCAGAACGGCCCGCCGCGTCCGCGAGATGGCAGTGTTAAGGGCGATACGGTGCAGCCAGGCGCGGAAACTCGCCTCGTCTTTGTGA
>CAZJJF010000592.1:0-1884 GCA_964546245.1 uncultured Anaerolineales bacterium | reverse complement strand
CCAGCCGCCCGCTCAGGCGCAGCCACCGGCCGCCCAGCCGCCGGCCGCCCAGCCGCCCGCTGCGGCCCAGCCCCCCGCCGCCGGCCAGTTCAAGGATCCGCCCGCCCAGGCCCAGGCCGTCAAAGATGGTAAATTGCCTGCCGTCGCTGACCGCGTCTCGACGCAACCCGTGGTCATGCAACCCATTGAGGAGGTGGGCCAATATGGTGGGACGTGGCGCAGGGCGTGGAAAGGCCCGGCCGACTTCCATGCCTACGGTCGCCTCAACTATGAGGCCGCCTTGCGCTGGCCTCGCGACCCCAAGGACCCCGTCCAGCCCGGCCTGGCCTATAAGTGGGAGTTCTCGCCCGATGGCAAGGATCTCACCCTCTACTTCCGCAAGGGGCTGAAGTGGTCCGACGGCCAGCCGTGGACGGTGGATGACATCCTGTTCTGGTGGAACGACATCGAGAACAACAAGGACCTGACCGCCGCCCCCCACGCCGAGTGGGTCGTCAACAACAAGCCAATGACGCTGGAGAAGATCGACGACTACACCATCAAGCTCAAGTTCGACTCCCCCAACGGCCTCGTCCTGAAGATGCTGGCCTTCCATGGCAACCAGTGGCCGCTGAACTTCGAGCGCTTCGGCTTCTTCGCGCCCGCCCACTACCTCAAGCAGTTCCATCCCAAGTACAACAAGGACGCTACCTACAAGCTCTTCAACGAGAAGGCCGACGACCTCAACCCCGAGCGGCCCGTGATGAGTGCGTGGATGGTGTCACAATATAAGCCGGGTGACCCCAAGCTCATCGCCGTCCGCAACCCCTTCTACTGGAAGGTGGATAGCCAGGGCAACCAGCTGCCCTACATCGATCAGGTCGAGATGAGTCTGGTGGAGAATAACGACGCGGTGGCCGCTAAGGCCCTGGCGTGCGAGATCGACATGCAGTTCCGCAGCATGGACCTGCGCAAGTATCCGCTGTTCGTCGAGAACAAGGACAAGTGCCAGTATCGTGTTTACCGCTGGCCCTCAGCTCAAGGTACGGTCCTGGCCTTGTGGCCCAACCAGACCTACGCCGGCGACGATGTCCTGCGCAAGATCTTCCAGGACAAGAATTTCCGTATGGCTCTGTCCTACGGCATCGACCGCAAGAAGGTCAACAGCGTCGCCTACCTGGACCAGGGCACGCCCCAGTCGATGATGGTCGTGCCTGGCTCGCCCTACTACCAGGAGGACATCGCCAAGCTGTACACCGAGTACGACCCCAAGAAGGCCAACGAATTGCTCGACGCTGCAGGCCTGAAGAAGGGGCCAGATGGCGTGCGCCTGCGCCCCGACGGCAAGCCGCTAGAGATCACCATTGAGACCGAGCGCACCGGCGCCGACGTGGACGGCTTGCAGCTCATCGTCGCCGACTGGAACGCTCTCGGCGTCAAGACGGCCCTCAAGACCATGTCGCGCGACCTGTTCTGGCCGCGCGCCACGGGTAACGAGACCCAGTTCTCAGTGTGGAGCACCGACCGCGGCCTGGAGCCCTTCGTCGATCCGATCTACCTCTTCCCCTTCGACGAGCGTTCCTGGATGGCGCCCGCCTTTGGCACGTACTACAAGACCAACGGCGCCAAGGGCGAGAAGCCGACGGGCAAGCTGGCCGAAGCGCAGCAATTGTACGAGCAGTACAAGGCGGCCACCGACCCAGCCAAGCAGGTTGAGATTGGCAAGCAGATCGTGAAGATGGCGACCGAAGAGGCCTGGACCATCAGCACGGTGGGCGGCATTCCGGCGCCCCTGATTGTCAAGAACAACTTCCGCAACGTGCCCGAGAAGTACACCCAGGACTGGATTATCTTCTCACCGGGCAACCTCGACCCGAGCCAATTCTTCTTCAAGAAGTAGCGGGT
>CAZJJF010000591.1:0-1891 GCA_964546245.1 uncultured Anaerolineales bacterium | reverse complement strand
ACGAGCGCCTGAGCGCCTACTACAACCTGCTGTACTTCGCCCGGCTGTACGGCGTGGCGCAGCCCGACCAGGCGGTCGAGAAGTACCTGAAACTGCTGGAACTGTGGGACCGCCGCGACGAGCCGACGGGCGGCTTCTCCAAGGGCATGCAGCAGAAGGTCGCCATCGCCCGCGCCCTGATTCACGAGCCAGATCTGCTGTTCCTCGACGAGCCAACCAGCGGCCTCGACCCCAGCGCGGCCAAGACCCTGCGCGATTTCCTGGCTGACCTCAAGGGCGAGGGGCGGACCATTTTTCTGACCACCCACAACCTGGACGAGGCGGAGCGATTGGCCGACCACGTGGCGGTCCTGCGCACGTCTCTCATCGCCGTAGACACGCCGACCGCGCTGCGCTACCGCCTGTTCGGGGCGCGGACCCAGATTCAGGTGGCGAACCCCGACCCGGCGCTGGTGTCCGTCGCCCAGGCGCAGGCCAACGTACGTCACGTGGCATTGCGCGACGATACGCTGTATGTGGATGTAACGGACCCGGCCACCGACAACCCGGCCCTGATCGCCGCCCTGGTGGGGGCGGGGGCGCGGGTTCAGTTCGTCACCGAGGACCGCGCCAGTCTGGAGCAGGTCTACCTGGAGCTAATCAACCATGACGCCCATTGAAGCCATTATGCGCAAGGAGTGGGTAGAGACGCTCCACAACCGCACCCTGGTGTGGTCGTTTGTCCTGGTGGGGGTGATGTTCACCATCATGCCGCTGATTATCGCCTTCGGCCTGCCCGCCCTGGCCGGGGAGGCGATGACAGCCGACCCGGATACGGGGCCGATGCTGAGCTTGCTGGCCGGCGCGCTGCCGGGTTTCGAGGCTCTGGGGTCGGTCGAGCAGTTCCAGGTGTTCGCGCTCCGCCAGTTCCTGCCCCTGTTTCTGCTGCTGCCCATCATGGGGGCGATGAGCATCGCCACCTACAGCATCATCGGCGAGAAGACGAGCCGCAGCCTGGAGGCGGTGCTGGCGACGCCAACCACGACACGGCAGCTATTGGTTGGCAAGGCGCTGGCGGCCAGCCTGCCGGCGGTGCTGGGGACGTGGCTGCTGTTCCTGGTGTTCGCCCTGGTGGTGTGGGCGCTGGGCGGGCCGGAAGTGGCGCGCTTCGCCCTGGACGGCACGGCGTGGGCGATGATTCTGCTCATCACGCCGGTGATCGCCTTCGTGGCGCTGGGGCTGGGGGTGATTGTCTCGTCGCGGGCGACGGACCCGCGCTCGGCGCAACAGATCGCGACGCTGCTGATTCTGCCCGTCATCGCCCTGCTCATCGCCCAGGTGACGGGGCTATTCCTCATCGGCTTGAATATGGTGCTCGTCGCCGCCGCCGTGCTGCTCATCCTGGCCGTCATCGTGCTGCAAGTCGGCGTCCGCCTCTTCCAGCGCGAGGCGATTCTCACGAAGTGGAAGTGAGGAGCGACCACCGACGACGGACCACCGACCACTGACCACCGACCACCGACCACCGACCACCGACCACTGGCCACTGGCCACTGTAGGGGCAACCCCGCTCCTACAGCCAGCCCTCAGCGCGACGGTGGGGGCGGCGTGGCGGCCAGGGTCGGAACGGGCGGGACGAGGGGCGTATAGCCATAGACCTGCACGCGCTGGTTGGCGACATCCACGACATAGACGCGGTCCGCGGATACGGCGAGAGCGTAGGGGGAGAAAGAGCGGCCGCCGTCGGCCGGGCCATCCCACCACTCGATGAGGCGGCCGGCCGGGTCGAAGCGCGAGACGCGGCGGCGGCGACCCTCAAGCACGAATAGGCTGCCGTCGGGCGCGATAGTCAGCGCGACCGGGGTGTAAAGCTCGCCCGTCCCGTTGGGAGCGCCGACCCAGTCGCCCACGG
>CAZJJF010000590.1:0-1903 GCA_964546245.1 uncultured Anaerolineales bacterium | reverse complement strand
GTTTCCACAAGACAAAGTCGGGCAAGGGCGGCATCACCTACGCCGAGGCCCTGGACGAGGCGCTGGCCTATGGTTGGATCGACGGCGTGCGCAAGAGCCTGGGCGCAGAGAGCTACACTATCCGCTTCTCGCCGCGCAGAGCGGGCAGCGTCTGGAGCGAGGTGAACGTCAGGCGCGTGGAGGAGTTGACGGCGCTGGGGCGCATGGCTCCGCCAGGGCTGGCGGCGTTTGAGGCCCGCGACGAGGCGAAGTCGAAGCAGTACTCCTACGAGGCGCGCTCGCGGCCCCTGGACCCCGCGTACGAGCAGGTCTTTCGCGCCAACGCGGCGGCGTGGGCCTTCTGGCAGGCGCAGCCGCCGGGCTATCGCCGCACCGCGAGCTGGTGGGTGATGAGCGCGAAGCGGGAGGACACACGCCAGCGGCGGCTAGCGACCCTCATCGAGGACTCGGCGGCCGGGCGGCGCATCGCGGCGGTGCTGTCGCCCGATCGAAAGTAGTTACGTCACCCCCGCAGCCCAGTCCAGTGCTACGCGGGACAATCGTCAGGCGGCTTCATCAGCGGGTGTCTCGCCCGGCTCGTCTTCGTCCAGGTCGAGGTCGACCAGGGCGGCGGCCAGGGCGGCAACCACCGGCTCGTCGTCCTCGCTGAAGTCGAGGTCGGTTAGCAGGTCGGCCAGGGTGTCGATGAGGGCGCTCATGGGATGCCTCGCGTCAGGGTCGCCACCACGTGGTCCCAGGTGATGCCCTTGACGCGCGCATAGCCGGCCTCGCCCATTCGCTGCGCCGCGCGACGGTCGTCCACCAGGCGCTGCATGCCTTGCGCCAGGGCCGCCACATTGTCGGGCGCGAAGACAACGCCGGTCTCGCCGTCGCTGACGAATTCCAACGGCCCGCCGGAGTCGGTCGCCGTCAGCACCGGCTTGCCTGACATGAAGGCTTCCAGGGTAACGTAGCCGTAGTCCTCGTCGTAGGGCGCGTAGTAGACGCCGGCGCAACGAGCATAGAGATCCAAAAGCTGCTCATCCTCCACGAAGCCGAGGAAGTCGACACGATCTGCCACCCCCAGTTCCCGCGCCAGCGCCATGTGCTCATCCAGCAGCGGGCCGCGCCCGGCGATGGCGACGCGGACATTGGGCGACGTGAGGGCAGCGGCGCGGATGAGCAGGTCGACGCGCTTGAGGGGGTCCTGACGCGACGCGGTAAAAATGGTGTCGCCGTAGCTGTCACAGCGATAGCGGCCCACGTACTGGGGTGGGTGGTACAGGGGCGCAGCGTGCAGGCCATTGTAGCGCGCCAGGCGTTGGGCCGTGTTGCGCGCATTGGCATATAGCGCCTTCGCCTCGCCCAGAGCCTTGTTGTCCATGCGACGCAGCATGCGAATGGTGTGGCGGTCCTCCGCGCTGTCGCGCAGATCGCTGTAGGCCGTGCCGAGCAGATCGTAGGCGGCGCGGTACTGGTGAATGAGCCAGACAATCTTGTGCGGATGACGGACGACGTAGGACGGGTACTTGAGGCAGATGACCGCGTCCACCCTGTCGGGGCTGCCCATGATAGCGTCGAGGTTCAGCAGCCGCCAGGCCAGCGCGCCCTTGAGAATCTCGGCGCGCGGGTAGTCGGCGAAGGGCAGATTGACCTGCTCGACGGCGTGGCCGTGCAGGCGCAGGGCGCGCACCAGGCCATCGGCATGAATTTCGGCCCCCCCTTGATGGAAGGGGACCTGGGCGTTGCAGACGATGATGTGTTTCATACAGGCTTGGTGGGTGGGGCGGGTGGTGTGGCTTCGCTCTCCAGGTCAGCCAGGCGAGCCTCGACCTCAGCGAGCCGCCGCGTGAGGCGCGCGTTCTCGACAGCCAGGGCGCGCAGCAAGTCGCGCAACTCCTGCGTGGTCTCGACACTGGCGCGA
>CAZJJF010000589.1:0-1916 GCA_964546245.1 uncultured Anaerolineales bacterium | reverse complement strand
CGTCGAATTCAAGCTCGACGTGCCCGGTCGCTTCACCATCGTCGACCATGCCCTGGCGCGGCTGGAGCGTGGCCTGGTCGGCTTCCTCATCACCGAAGGCCCAGAGAACCCTGACATCTTCAAGCCCGACCCCAACAACCCCCAGACGGACAGCGGCGGCCACTAACCCCCTTCCGTCACAGCCTGACACCCCGCCTGAGCCACCTCAGGCGGGGTGTGCTTATGCCCCCCTATTCCCGGCAAGAAATCACCACTCCTACCCGCAACGCCAGCGCCCTCCTATCCGTAGTATCAGGCAAGGAAGTGGACTCGCCTGCCGTCTCCTGGTCATCCTCTTTGCGCCAGCGCAAAGAGTGGGGCGACTTCCCCGGCTATGCTATGCATAGGGAGCGTCCAGCTCACGGCACACTGGAGTGCCAGAGCCACTTCCCCCTTTACCCGCTGCGGCTACCCGGCCCCCGCAATGCCTGGCTCGCCTGGCCGTGTAGCAGGAGATTGCCTATGCAAGCCCTTCATCGTCTGAGGCGTATTCTCCTCCCCCTCCTTTTCCTGCTCCTCATCCTGAGTCTGGGCCTGGCCGCGTGTAACACGTCCGAGGTCGCCAGGTTGGAGCAGGCCCAGCGCCTGCCGGGCATGCCCTACGTGCCCAGCGGCACAGCTCAAGAGGTCGCCACGCGCGTCGCCGAGCAATACGGCCCCGCCACCCAGGCCGCTCAGGCCGCCACCTCGGCCAAAAATGCCGCCGCGACCGCGGTCGCCGCGGCCGAGGCGGTCAAGGGCACAGCATCAGGCGCCGCCGCCGCCGTCCCTGCGGCGGGCGCTGCCGCCTCCACCGGCGCCGCGCAAAGCGGCCCCGCCGCCGTCGCCGCCGCCTACGCCGCCAACAGCCCGCAAGCCATCGCCGCCGGCTTCCAGAAGGGCGGCTGTGGCGCGTGCCACACCATCCCCGGTGTCGCTAACGCCACCGGGACCATTGGCCCCGACCTGTCCAAGATGAGTGAAGTGGCTGCCGCTCATATCGCCGACAAGGCCTATACCGGCAAAGCCAAAACCGCCGTCGACTACATTCGCGAATCCATCGTAGACCCCGCTGCCTTCCTCGTCCCCAAGTGCCCAGGCGGCCCCTGCCAGCCCAATCTGATGCTGCCCAGCATGGCCCAGGCCCTGAGCAAGGTCGAGCTTGATTCCGTCGTTACCTACCTGGCGGGCCTGCCCGCGCAAGGCGGCGCTGCCGCTGTCGCCCTGCCCGCCGCCCCAGCCGAGGTAGGCAAAGCCCCTGAACTGACTCAGGCCGAGGCGGACAAGGCCAAGCAAATCTTCTTTGACCGCTGCGCCGGCTGTCACGGCGTCCTCCGCAAGGGCGCGACCGGCCCTGCCCTCACCCCGGACAAGACCCTGCCTAAGGGCACCGCCGCCCTGTCGTCCATCATCTTCAACGGAACCCCGCGCGGCATGCCCGACTGGGGCAAGCAGGGCGTCCTGACCCAGAAGGATGCCGAGATGATGGCGAAGTTCGTGCAGAACGAGCCACCTCAGCCGCCTGAGATGAGCCTGGCCCAGATGCAGGAATCCTGGAAGGTGCCCATCCCCGTCGACAAGCGCCCCACGTCTCCCCAGACCAAGCGCAACTGGGATAACATCTTCAGCGTCACCCTGCGCGACGCCGGCCAGGTCGCCCTCATCGACGGCGACAACTATGAGATCATCAACAAGGTCAACACCGGCTACGCCGTCCACATCTCGCGCAGCTCCGCCAGCGGCCGCTACCTGTACGTCATCGGTCGTGACGGCAAGCTGTCCCTCATCGACCTGTGGATGGAGAAGCCCGAAGTAGTCGCCGAGGTCAAGGTATGCAGCGATGCCCGCTCCGTCGAGCTGAGCAAGTACAAGGGGCCTGAGGGGGACTACTTCGACAA
>CAZJJF010000588.1:0-1921 GCA_964546245.1 uncultured Anaerolineales bacterium | reverse complement strand
CCAGTCCAGCGGATATTCCATATTGCTCAGACTGTCCGAGGTGATGCCCTCCACATAGTCCTTGTTGGGCAGCACGACCGTCTTGGGGTGGGCCACGCCCAGCTCCGTCGCCAGCGAGCCGCCGAAGAACTTATCGTCGGCCGACCACATGAAGGGGTTGTTGATGACTCGCGTGCCTTGCAGAGCCGCGTTCTTGAGGTAGGTGCGGTAATAGGGAATCTCGTGGGAGATGCGGTCCACGAGCACGTCGTAGCGACACGGCTCGTTCTCCCGCGTGCCGCCGAACCTGGCAAACTCGGCCACGACACCCTCGTCGCGGCGGTTGATCTCTTCAATGAGGGCTGGCGGCATCGACCACTCGCGGCCGACGACGAGACCGACGCGCTTGACGCTTTGGGCGGACATAAGAGGAGACTCCTTCGTGGGGTGAAGATGGCTCTATTGTGCCGGAAACGCGGCAAGGGTGCAAGTCGGACTCGTCAAACGCGGGGCGCGAGGTGCGGAGGTGTAGGGGGAGGCGCGGCCCCGCCCGCATTTACGTATCACGCCTTACGTGTCTGCGGGGGACGGTCAGCACAGCATTCCAGCTACCGAACCCATCAGGAGCCTGGAAGCCATTCTCCGGATCAGGCATCCACAGCGCATCGTCGACGATGAACTTGTACGCATAGCGCCCCGGCGGGGGCGCCGGGATAGTGAGGGTCCAGATGCCGGGCGCATCCTGCCGGAAGCGCGGCCCCTCAGGGTTCCACAGGGTGAAGCTGGCCGTGAGGCGGACGCCCTGGGCATCCGGATTCTGATAGGTGAAGGTCACCTGGCCGTCGTGGACCCAGGGCGACACCGGATGGCTCGCCATTGGGCCAGCCCCGCGCCGCAAGGCGGCCGCCACGGCGCGACTGGGATTGACGACGCCGTAGCCCTGCCGCTCGCGCTCGACGCCGGGCAGTGGGTTAGCCGTCTCGATGAGGATATGTTTCACCTCGTCAGGCGTCAACGAGGGATTGGCTTCTAGCATCTGCGCGACGACAGCGGCGACGATGGGCGCGGCGAAAGACGTGCCATCGACGTGCTTGTAGTGGGCCGAGATGAGATTGGCCGCCCTGAACTTCTTGCGCAGCGCGTCCCGCAGCATGGGCAGCGGCGCGCCCAGCAACGGCCGCAAGCCGAGCCAGCGCGGCGCGCGGCGCACAGCCAGGCGCAGTTCACTCTTCGGCAGATGCACCAGCCGGTCCAGGGCCTGCGCCTCCTGGTGAACGCGGGTGTCCGGCAGGATAGGCGCGGCGACCCAGATGCTCGGCGCGATGAGTTCAGGCTTGGGGTGAGTGGGCGTGCCCTGCCAGCTCGACCAATACATGCGGTGTTGGGAGCGGTCCACCGTATTGCGGTCGTCGAGGCCGCCCACGGTGATGACCCGCGACGCGCTGGCTGGCGGGTAGAGCCGCCGCGTCCCGAAGTTCCCTGACGCGGCCACAACCACCATGCCCCGCCGTACCGCTTCGTTCGCCTTACGGTCGAGGTAATTGCCGGGGACCGGAGCCAGGTCGCCCCCCAGGGAAATATTGACGACGCGGATGTTATAGCGCGTCTGGTTGGCGATGACCCAGGCGATGCCGCGATAGATAGCCTCGTCGTCGATGCGACCTGTTACAGGGTCGCTCACGCGCACCAGGACGACCTGCGCATCCGACGCGATACCCCGGTAGAGGCCACCACTAAGATGGCCGCTGCCCGTCGCCGAGACCGAGGTCATCATGCCGTGCCAGGAAGTAACGCGCGGGCGGCTGAAATCGTCGTCAGACATGGCCTCAGCGTCGGTCACATCCACATAGCGCAGAATGCGGTGGGAGGGGCGCATCAAATCAGGGTGAGGATAGAAACCGGAGTCGATGAAGGCGATGGTCACACCGCGACCCGTATACAG
>CAZJJF010000587.1:0-1937 GCA_964546245.1 uncultured Anaerolineales bacterium | reverse complement strand
GTGGCTCTATCACGGTCGAAGTTAGCTAGCCGCCGGTGTCACGAGCACCGGCGGCTAGCGGCTTTGGGGGGACGCTACGGCTCGGTCGGCGCGGGAAGGAGAGGCGGCATCGCGCCGGTCAGATACGCGCGCTCAATCTCCTGACGGCTGCGGTCGGTGGATACGGATGTGTCAGCGGCGTAGCGTGGCATGCTCTGCCTCCTAGCGCGGCAGGGGTGCGCTAGCGTCGATTTCGCGGAACAGGTCGCCGACGCCGATGGGCATGCCATGCACGCGAAAGTAGATGAGCAGCTTCTTGAGCGTCAGGGTATCGACGCGCGTGGCGCTGTTGGTCGCCATGCGGTTGACGGTATCCTTGCTCAAGTCTGCCTCTTCGGCCAGCTCGCGCCAGGAAATGCTGCGGCCTTCTTTAATTTCGAGTTGGCGCCGTAGCGTCGCCAGATTGAACACGACTTTGGTCTCCTGCTGCGGCATCTATCCTCCCTCATTGTACATGATGATAGCATAACATGTCAAGCGAATTTACTGATATGACCGTAATTTGTCCCGATTTCGCTTGACAACCGCTTGCGTTCCTGCTATAAGTTGTCCTGGCAAGTCAGGACAAAAGACAGATAACCGCACTATACCGCAGCGCGAGACTGCGGTCAAGCCGAGGGAGGAAGATCATGGCCAGCATCGAGATCGAATATCGAGCATGTCGTACCCGTCGAGCGCGGCGGCCCGACACACGCGGAGAATCTGACGCTCGCGTGTTCTCTGTTAGTGCTTGACATGACATCCAAACGCGACGTATAATGTTGGAAACAACCCCGAATCTGGCGCGGGGGAGCGTGGAGCGCATCCGAGTCGGTGTGACCGTTAACGGTCGTCATATCCTACAGATGCCCGTCTGGGCATTGCGGCTAGTCTTGTGGCTGGCTGACAATGCCGACGCGCTCAACTCGCCAGCGGGGACGCTAGAAATAAGCTGGAAGGGATCGTCGGTCTCGGTGCGTCGCGCGCACTATGAGCAGATGGACGCGACGCATGTAGAGTCCATCGCATAGGTAGACGCCTCATCCGACATTCGGAGGGCGGTTGTCCTGGCATCGAGCCAGGCGGCCGCCCTTTTTTGTTGCGCCAGGCAGCGCCGACGGCAAGCGGCGTTGATGCTGCGCGTAACGCCGCGCACCACTAAGAGCGCGGCGGTTGCGGGGCCGCCGTCGGGGAGCCTGGAAAGGTCGCAACGATGCGGTACGTGGTGGTCATCCTGGCGGCGGTGGCGTTCTTGTGGAGCGCGTCATCCGCTGAGGCGGACGGATACACGGCGCGGCAGACGGAGGTGATCGCGGCGATCTGCGCGGCGTGTGAGCGCTACGCGGCGGACTGTACGGCGCCGCTGGCGGTGGCGCGACGCGAGACGAACTTCGGTGTGACGATCTACAGCCAGGTGGATACGTACGCGGGGCGCTCGATGAGTGTGGGGGTGTTCCAGTGGTACGCGGGGCCGCGGGGTGACTGCGTGGGGGGTGGGGCGGCGTGCTCGGGGCCGCACTACCAGACGCACGGGCTGGCCTGGCGGGAGAACCTGTACCTGGATGTGGACCGGGCGGTGCAGCTGATGAGCCAGGGTCAGTGGTCGCACTGGTACACGCCGCGGGGGCTGGATACCCGCAACCTGCCGCGGTGCGATGAGATGAGCGATGCGGGTCGTCGTGGCGAGACAGTGGTCGGTAGCCAGGGCGAGGGCCTCCAGACGGGAGACGGCCTGCGTCGCCATCCACGGGAGCAAGACCGATGAGCCGAGCATGGTGGCAGCGATGGACGCGACGCGGCGACGCCCTGACGCCGGGCGTTGACCCTGGCGTGTCGTTTGAGTGGCCGCATGACACGGACCTGACGAGCGAACAGGTAGCGATAGCGGTGGGAGATCGGGCTGCGGCGGCCCCGTCCCC
>CAZJJF010000586.1:0-1951 GCA_964546245.1 uncultured Anaerolineales bacterium | reverse complement strand
GGCGGGCCGCGGCACGCGCGGCACCCTCTGCCTGGTTGGCCGCCGCGCGCCGGCGTTCCGGGCAGCGTGGGGCGAGGGCCGCCAGCGGCCAGGGTGGCGGAGGTTGGGCCACCGTCACCGCCGCGCTCGCCGAGGGCCACCAGCGCCAGCCCAGCCAGCACCAACACTAATACCCCGCCGACGATGAGGGGCATGGAAACGCGCGGGCCGTGGCTGGCGGGCGGCGGGGGCGACGGCGTCGCCCGGCGGTGCGCCTCGAAGGCCGCGAAGTCCTGCCACTCGGCGCGGCGTTCGGGCGCAGCCGCGCGTTGGGTGAACAGCCGGGTACGGTCATACTCCGCGCGGCGCTGTGGGTCGCGCAGCACGCGATATGCGGCGTTGATGTCGCGCATGCGGTCGGCGGCGTCCGGCGCGCGATTGACGTCCGGGTGGTACTGACGGGCCAGAGCGCGGTAGGCCGCCTCGATTTGGTCGGACGTCGCGTTGGCGGCGACGCCCAGGATGGCATACAGATCATCACTCATGGGGGCCAGGTGCTCCAATATCCACCGAATTATACCTGCGACGGGCGCGGCGGGTGAAATGCGAGAGGGTCGGAGTTGGACTATAATTGGGCTATGGCGGTGAGGGCCGGGGGGGGTCGAAGGGAGATGCGGCATGAGCGTAGCGAACGCTACTACCGAGACGAAGCTGGTCACAGGCGACGAGCTATTCGAGATGGGGGACATCGGCCCCGCTGAGCTGATTGATGGGAGGGTTGTGCCGATGGGTCCGACCGAGGGGCGGCATGGGCGTATCGAGCTTTGCTTGGGCCGTCAGCTAGATGATTATGTGACCAATCTCGGCAATGCTTGGGTCGTACTTGGCGAGGTGGGAATCTATATTCGCCGCCAGCCCGATCGGGTGCGAGCCGCTGATGTAGCAGTGTTCGATAAGCAAACCCTGCCCGAGGTTCCCGAAGGCTATCTTCCCGTGGCCCCCGACCTGGCGGTGGAAATCGTCTCGCCTACCGACCGCTGGGCCGACCTTGGGCTGTAGGTCCAGGACTATTTCAGCATGGGCGTGGCGCGGGTGTGGGTCGTTGAGCCGGACAACCAGGCCGTGCTGGTCTTTCGCTCAGCGACGGAGTTTACGACCCTGGGGCTGGGTGACACTTTGCGGGGCGAGGGGCTGCTCGCCGGCTTTGAGGTCCCCGTGGCGACTGTATTGGGAGAATAGGCCACTGCGGGCCGCTACATCGAACGCGCCAGGCTGAAGCCGTGGCGCCGCGAGGGTGAAGCTCGGCGGGCTGGAATTGCAGGCCAAAGACTTTCGCGCGGCACTCATATTGCCGCGCGTTATTGTACCGGCCTGGGAGAAGACATCATGCGTGAATCTACGCTACACCGCACTCTGGCGCTGACTCTGCTGGCCGTCGCGGCCCTGGCCGTGCTCGGCGCGTGCCGCCCGGCCGCCACCCGCGCCGACACGTCGCCCGCCGACGCGCTACTGGCCGAGGGCGAGCAGCGCCAGGTGATTCAGTTCAACCCGAGCGCCGCCCTCCAGCAGCGCATCTTTGCCGATGGCTTTGTCCCCAACTCGCCGGAGTTCTCGGTGATCATCAATGGGGCAGGCTACACGGGCCAGCGCGCTGAGGCCCTCGGCAGCGGCCAGGTGCGCGTCTACTATGTCACGGGCAGCGATTACGCCAACATCCAATCCGTCACCCGAGGCGTGGGCAGTGGGGGGAGTGTGCCCAACGCGCTACTGGCGGAGGGCGAGGGTCAGCAGGTCATCCAGTTCAACCCGAGCGCGGCCCTTCAGAAGCGCATCTTCGCCGACGGCTTCGTCCCCAACTCGCCGGAGTTCGGCCGGACTATCGACGGCGTGACCTACGCTGCCCAGCGCGCTGAGAACCTGGGCAACGGCCAGGTGCGCGGCTACTATGTCACGGGCAGCGACTACGGCAATG
>CAZJJF010000585.1:0-1958 GCA_964546245.1 uncultured Anaerolineales bacterium | reverse complement strand
GAGCGGTCGTGGCGCGATGCTCCATCGGCTTTACCTCACACTTGGTATTCGATATCCATATCAGGGCAGGATTCGGCGCGCGAAAAAACCCCTCGTTTCTGGGATGGATATACGGGGTTCTGCAGAGCTACACTCTCCTCGATAGATCTCTGTTGCACAGTGAGGGAGAGCATCCGATGACAGATACCACGATGACACAGGGATACACGCTGGATGCCGGCGCAGGCGAGGCACTCTGGGCAATGGGCGAACGGCTGGTGCTTAAGGCCACTAGGGCACAGACCGGCGGCGCGTTCACGATTTTCGAGGACTTGGTCGCCGCTGGCGGCGAGCCGCCCCCGCATGTCCACGAACGTGAGGATGAAGCATACTACATCCTGGAGGGCGCAATCGCGGTGACGGTCGGCAGGCAGACCTACCAGGCCGGGCCGGGCGCCTTTGTCTTTCTCCCACGGCTCGTTCCACACCACTGGCAGGTGACCAGCGCTGAGCCTGTGCGCATGCTGGTCTTCTTCACCCCGCCCGGCGTAGAAGGCTTCTTCCAGGCGCTCAGCCGCCCGGCCGAAGCGCCGACGCCCCCGCCGCCTGATGTCCCTGATCTGCCGAAGATCATCCAGACCGCCGGCGAGTATGGGATCCGCCTCGCCGGACCGCCCCCGGCCGCCTGAACCGCACAGAAGGACTGATCCTATGCGCAGTGATCGGTGCGACAGGTCAGCAGGGCGGCGGGCTGGTACGCGCCATCCTGGGCGACCCGCAGCGCCGATTCGTCGCGCGGCGACGCGCGATCCATACTCTGAGCGCGCCCGTGCGCTCGCACGGCTCGACGCCGAGATCGTTGCCGCCGACTTCGACGACCCGTTTGGAGCGGGCCTTCGATGGCGCGTATGGCGCGTTCTGTGTGACCTTCTTCTGGGCGCATTTCTCGCCTGAGCGCGAGATCACCCAAGCGCGTGCAATGGCCGCCGCCGCGCGCCGGCCTCCAACATGCGATCTGGCCAACCCTTGAAGACAGTCGCCAGTGGTAGTGGAAAAGCTGCGGATGTGGCGTGTCAAGGTGCCATCTGCTTGCACGAGGCGGCAACAGACCACGACGGTCTTCTTGTGAACATCGATCCCGGCACACTGGGTCTAGAGAATCTGCAGATCCACCTCGGCTCTGGACGGTCGTAGCTTGCGCAACGGGCAGGATGCCGGTTAGTCGAGAAACTCACGTACGGGCGTCCCGGATCAGACCGGGTTCCACAACGCAATGTGCCATACAGCATCCAGGTCAGTCTCGTATCCAGACTCGTGGCACTCGGGAACAATCGACCGTGATGCCAGCTGCTTGGCTCGAGATCATACCTGATTTTCATCGCCGCAGTGTGCGCGAAGCCCATGGTAGTCTCGTATGCAAGAAGCCACGCCATAGCTATTATAGCAACGACGTGGCTTCGTTACAAGAAGGCGCTACCCGCGCACGCTATGCTGCCACCTCCCGCCAGGGGACGTACCAACAGCGCATCGCCGCGTCGATCGTGCATCGCTACGACGTGGACTGTGTGGGGTGGCCATGTCGGCATCACCCTCGCCGCCACGCATCCCGAGCGGCTACGCAGCCTGATCGCCCAAGCTTGTTCGTATTAAGCTGCCGGGCTTGGGTTGCTGCGCAGAAGAACGATGCCCAGCCAGATGAACCAGATGATTTGGCTCAAGCCAAACATTCCAACCATCATCTCGGTCAACCCTGGGATAATTGAGATGATGCCGACCGCGCCAACCAACAAGCCGAGCATGTTCAGCCCCCTGGGCAGCCCGCCCGCCCGCAGCCCGGCCAGGCTGACCAGCAGCGTCAACGGCCCGCCGAGGATTTCGCCATTGGCGTTGCCCAGCCCATGCGCCACGGCTTCAATTCCCTGCCAGGTCAACGCAGCCTGGGCGGGGTCTTGAGCATAGAGCGGAACAATCGTAGCGAG
>CAZJJF010000584.1:0-1968 GCA_964546245.1 uncultured Anaerolineales bacterium | reverse complement strand
ACGCACACGAATCGAGTCGCCGGGGCGCATGGTGACATTGGCAAGCGCCTCGCTGAAGGTCAGCGAGCCTATGGGTGTGGTGGTGATGGGCGTGGTGGGGCTGATGGGGATGAACCCGTTGCCCACGTCCAGCAGCGCCTGACGGTAGACCATGATGTCCGGGTTGAAGCGGTCCGTCAGCTGGATGCCACGCACCGTCTGTAGGTTCGGCGGGGCCGAGGCGTTCTCCGCCGGGTTCGTCACCACAATGTCGAAGATGAGGGGGTCGCCCACCAACGCCTGGCCGCTCGTCGGCTCGACGACGGACTTGGTCACCGTCAGGCTCGTGCATAGCTTCTGGCCGACGGTGGTACTGGCGGGTGGGATGATCTGATTGCTGGCGTCCAACGCGCCACTGATGAGCGCCGACACCGTGATAACCCCACCCTCAGGACACACGACGGGGTCCATCACAATGTCCAGGGTACGGGTGGCGTTGGGGGCCAGCGGGCCGATGCCGGGGAACTCGGTCAGGTTGTTCCAACGCAGACCACCGGGGCCGCGCTGGTCAGGCGTGTACTGGGCGGACAGGAAGGCCAGGCTGCCGGGGTTATAGCCGAAATCCAGCGGCAGCACAGTGACCGTCTTATCACCCCGATTGGTGATGGTGACGCGATAAGTGATATTGCCGTTAGCCCCCGGCTGGCCGCTTACACTTACAGCCAGGCTGCTGGGGGTGCCGGTAGCGAAAGCGCCCCGCATAATCAGCGGGAAGAACATCTGGCGCGGCGGGTCGGCGGCGCCGGCTTGATCCGTCTGCCAGACCAGGGCTACGGCTCCCAGCAGTAGCCCCAGACTGGCCAGGACTGCCAGCCATCGTTTGTACATGGGACGAACCTCCTGACAAGTTGGGGGGTGGAGGCAACGGTCTGCCGCGCCTGGAAAGAGCGTAATGTAATAGGGAGGAGAGCGGCTGACGCGTGCGCATCACATAAGGATGTGGATGGTCCGCGGCGGGTGACGCTGGCACGTCGGAGGCGGTCCGGGCCGCTCGCGACGCGCCGACGCCTGTCCCTGACTGACATACGACTCACGTCTGGCTAACGATATGCGCGGCAAAAAATTAAGACGCATAGCATGGGTGTTAAGATACGCCCGGTAAAGAAGCAGCGACGAGCGGGCGTCACTAAGGCGAGAGGCTATCAACACGAGTCACCGCATCCGCTCCTGTTAGCGCACATCGACGCGGTGGGCGATCAGCAGGTCGCCGTCGCGGACAACGGGCATGGCGAAGTCGAAGCGGTCGATGTCGAAGGCGAGCGCCAGGTCGCCGGCCGGGAAGTCTGGCTCGTCGGGGTCAACGAACAGGCGGGTGGTGGGTGCGGCGCGGGCCGTCGCCAGGGCGTGGGCGGCGTCGGGCGGCTCGCCGCGCAGCAACCGCGCCAGGTAGGCCGCACAGGCGTCGTCTTCATTGGGTGGCGGCTGGAAGGCCGCCGTCGCGATCAGGCTGACGGTCGGCTGACGGCGGCTCAAGGCGTAGCGCGCCGTCGCGCCTGCGACCACAAAGCTGGCGAGCAAGATTTCATCCGCGCCCGCCGCCGCCACGGCGGAGGGCGTGCCCGCGCCGGTGCGCTGAATCATGGTCCGCCCGCGCAGGTCGGCGCGGCGGACGTGGCTGGGCGAGTTGTTGAGGGCAAAGCCGGCGATGGTGCGCCCGCCGACCTCGCCCATGCGCAGGGCATCGGGGTAGCGCGCCTGGAGCGCCTCGGCCTCCTCGACGGCGCTGACGAGTAGGATGCGCTCCGCGCCGCCCGCGAAGGCGTAGGCCGCCGATGTGAAGGCGCGCAGCACGTCGATGACCACCGCCAGCCCCGTCGCCGCCCGCGCCCCCTCCGGCCCTCTGAGTTGAACCACGTTCAGGCCATGTGCCATACCATCCCCCGCCGGCCAAAGGATACTCCCAATCCGCCCCTCCGTCTACCGCCAGGG
>CAZJJF010000583.1:0-1983 GCA_964546245.1 uncultured Anaerolineales bacterium | reverse complement strand
ACTGGCGGGCCGAGAGGCGCCAGGTCGGGGCCGATGGCCTGGGCCAGGAGATGGGACGCACTGTGCGTGGGCTGCCGCACGAGCCGCCCCCACACCAGGAGCGTGCGGTCGGCGGTCAGGCTGTAGGCGGCGGCCGGCCGCGCGGCCAGGGTGTCGGTCAGGACATCAGTGGCGGCTGCCAGGCTCTCCCCCGACAGGGCCAGCCGCTGGCCAACGATGGCGTCGGTGTCGGTGGTCACGTAGCGGGCCGTCAGCGCCAGGTACTCGCCGCCGTGGGCGTGGGGAACCAGGCGTAGGGCGTCCACGTTGCGGCCCTCGGGCCAGGTGAGCCACGTCCCGTCAGGGCGAGGGCAGGCCAGGTTGGGCAGCGTCAGCGTGGGTGACGGGCCTGGGGTAGCCGTCGCCGTCGGCCCCGGCGTCGGTGTGGCGAAGCCAGCGGGCAAGACGACGAGGTCATCGAGACCATTCCAGGCGGTGTCGATGCGTGTGGCGGTCAGCCATACCATCGCGCCGTCCTGGAGCGGAGCCAGCCGGTCATCGACGCGGCTGAAGGGCAGGCGAAACACCTGGACAATGTTCCCACCCAGCGGGCGGAACAGAATCTCGTTGGCTCCGTTGTGTTGCTCGTGCACCTGGAGCGCCTGACCGAACCATTGCTCGGTGCGGGCGATCATCTGTGGCGGCTCAGGCGCGCCCGGAGTGGGCGTGGCGGCGCAGGGGGCAAAGTCGAGGCGCTGGGCGCGGTGGCCCAGGTCGCTCAACAGGAGAGCGTTCCCCGTCGCGCTGTTGACCCCAAGAGCGATCGCGCTCAGTGGCGCGGCGATGGGATTGCCTATGCGCGAGCCGTCGGCGGCCAGTCGCAGGGCCGTGGGCTTGACAGGGGCGGCTTCGCTGCTCGTCCAACTCAGCAGGTACTCGTCGTGAACCGGGTTGTAGGCCAGATCAGTCGGGGTCTCGTAGGCCGGTGTCGCTTGGACGACAAAGGGCGCGCCCTGGGCAACCGCCTGACCTGACAGGACCATCCCCACCACATCAGCCACTCCGCTCGACGCGCCGCTCTGGCTCCACACGACGAGATACTGGTTGTCGGCGCTGTTGTAGGCCAGCAGTGGTTGGCTCACGCCCGACGAGGCGGCGCCGAAGACGGCTGGGGCCGTGACGGCTTCAGCGGCGCGGCTGACCCGCTGGCTGTAGAGCGTACCGCCGCGCGTCCACACGGCCAGGTATTCGCCGTCGACGCTGTTGTAGGCAAGCTGCATGTCACCGATGGGTTGGCCGGCTGCGCCGAGCACGGCGACGCGGCGCGTCTCGCCGCCGGGCGGAACGGTCCCATCGCCGCGAATGCGCGCCGCGTATATCCCCACCTCCCGGGGTGGAGCAGTGGCGGTCGGAGCGGGCGTGGCCGTGAAGGCGGGGGTTGGCGTCATCGTTGGCACGCCCGGCGTGGTGGGCGCGGCAGTAGGCGCCGGATGCGCATACGCCTCATCGACCCACACGACCAGGAACTCGTCGGCCGTCACATCGTAAGCGACGGCGGGCGACTGCGGGTTCAGGTTGCCGAGGGGAAGGCGGACACTCAGGGGCGCCAGGTTTGACTGGAGGAGGCGCGCTTCCAATTGCGGGAAAGCGTGCTCGGTGTTCCAGTTGACGACAGAGCCCGTGACGGCCAGATAGTGGCCGGAGGCCGGACTGAACGCCACGACGGGTAACGTCGCCTGATGCTCAAACCCACCGATGGTGACAGGGCTACCAAGAGGCGCGCCGCTGGCATCGACCCGCCACCCTACCAGGGTCTGGTCGTCGTACATGCCGTCGTCGTAGCGCAGCCCGAAGGCAGCGTACTCGTTGGCGGAGGGGTTGGACACCACGCGCAGAGCGCTGGCGACCGTACCAATAGACCAGGCCAACGGCGCGCCGGCGTCGAGGGGGCAAATATCGGTATTCGCGGTATTGAGAGTGAGGGAATCACGAGCGGGAGGGGAG
>CAZJJF010000582.1:0-1983 GCA_964546245.1 uncultured Anaerolineales bacterium | reverse complement strand
GCTGTTTGTCGGCCCCAAGCAGGTTGACATGGGCGACGGCGCCGGCGAGGGTGCGGTCATCAACCGTTGCCCGGTTGGCAACCAGTACTGGCTCCAGATTCGCGCCCCGTCCCAGGCCAACGACGGGCTGTACGACCTCAGCGTCGACTTCCTGGGCGCAGTCACCAAGACCGAGAGCCAGTCGGTCCAATACACCAACACGCCGACCCCACCGAAGGCTCTGTCCGTGGTCATTGACACCTCTGGCTCCATGTCGGAGGCAGCTAAGATACCTGCCGCCAAAGCCGCCGGTCGTGACATCATCATGGCGACCGAGATCGGCGACGGCGTCGGCGAGGTGCAGTTCAACACGACCGCCAGCGTGGTACAGGCGCTCCTCAACGTGAACGTACCGGGCGACCGCAACGCCATGGCGGGCAACCTGGCGGGCCTGACGGCCAACGGCTGGACGGCCATCGGCCAGGGCCTGAGCATGGGCTACGGCCAGATCAGCGGCGACAGCCGCACCCAGGCCATCGCCCTGCTGTCGGACGGCATGGAGAACACGCCGCCCCTGTACGATGCGATGAAGGCGACTATCCCTGATGGCGTGCGCGTCGACACGGTGGCCTTTGGGCCGCTGGCCGACCAGGCCCTCATGGCCCGCATCGCCAACGACCACCCCGGCAGCAACTTCTTCTACGTGCCTACCGGCCCCGGTTCCACCAAGCGCGACGGCGACGACAAGGTCGAGGCCGTACAGGTGGACACCAGCGTGGCGACGCGCGTGGAGAACCGCCTGACCGACGCCTATCACTACATCAACAACTACCAGCGCGACTACCAGCGCCTGTTCGAGGCGGCGGGCACGCTCAACGGCGGCGCGGCGACCAACATCAACGTCTCGGTCGACGAGAGTGTGCCGTTCCTCTACTTCACCATCAACTGGGCCGACCCGGCAGCCAACATCAACTTTGTGCTGCGCCGCCCCGACCTGAGCATTGTTCCCGTGGGCAACCCCGACGTGTTCCGCGTCGATGGCGGCAACAGCCGCCGCTACCGGGTCGCGGCCCCCGCCGTGGGCACGTGGCGCATGGACATCAACAACGCCAGCGGGACCGCCACCGAGTACCTGGCGACGGTCGAAGGGCCGACGGATACCGACCTGACCCTGTTTACCCCGGCCCTGGGTGAGTGCCGCCCCACCATCCCCGGCAAGCTGTGCATCAGCTTCAATGACGCCAAGGGTCACATCCGCGATGGCAAGTTCGAGTTCATCCGCGCTCGCCTGAGTAGCGGCCAGCAGGTGCGCTTCGAGGACCCCGACGGTGACGGCGTGTACTGCACCACCACCCCCGTCGAGTTCCCCAATGGGGCCGCCAGCTTCAAGGTGGACGCGATGGGGCGTGACAACAACGGCCAGTTCGTGCGCCGCATCCAGCGTTCCGACTTCTACTGCGGGCCGTTGGACTTGCCGCCGACGCTGCTGGTCAACGACACGGCCAGCCTGGAGCAGGGTGGCGACTTCTACCCTGTGCGCGACATGTACATGGCGGCGTTGGATACCATTGGCGCCGAGTATCGGGTGTGGAATACCGAGCTAGACGGCACACCGAGCGGGGCAGCCCTGGCGCAGTATGAGAACGTGATCTGGCTGACAGGCACGCGCAAGCAGATCCGTGACCATCGCCCCATGACGCCAGAGTCCGAAGAGTCCGTGGCGAAGTACCTTGAGATGCGCCGGGGCGGCCTCTTCCTGCTCAGCAGCCAGGACTACCTGAGCCTGAACGGCCTGACACCGTTCGGCAAGGAAGTCCTCGGCATCGAGGGCTTCGGCGACGACAGGAACGGCACGGCGATGCGCGGCCTGCGCGCCTCGCCCCTGGGCCACAACTTCGGAACCTTCGCCTACGGCCCACCCTACACCAACCGAGCCGACGTGATTGACCCGCGCCGCGACGCGGCCGCCAACATGGTCGACGAGCAGAACCGCGTCACCGGCAT
>CAZJJF010000581.1:0-1984 GCA_964546245.1 uncultured Anaerolineales bacterium | reverse complement strand
CTATAATGAGGGGACGGCCATTCCAGGCGTAGAGTGAGGTTGACGTTATGTTGAAGAATTTCATCACGAAGATCACAGGCGATCCGGCCGAGAAACTGGTCAAGCAGCTGCGACAGCGTGTCGAGCGTGTCAGTTCCCTGGAGCCGACGCTCCAGGCGATGAGCGACGACGAACTGCGCGCCCAAACCGATAAGTTTAAGGCTGCGCTGGCCGAGGCGACCACGGACCTGCGTGAGCAGGTGGCGGAGGCCCAGCGGGAGTTCGACGAGCTGACTGGCGACGAGCGACGGCAGGCCGAGGACCGTCTCAAGGTGGCTAAGAAGGCGCTGTACGAGACAGAGGCCGAGGTCATGGATGATATCCTCGAGGAGACCTTCGCCACCGTGCGCGAGGCGGCGCGCCGGACGATCGGGCAGCGCCACTACGATGTGCAGATGATCGGCGGCATGGTCATCCACCTGGGGAACGTCGCCGAGATGAAGACAGGTGAAGGTAAGACGCTGGTCGCTACGCTGCCCCTGTACCTGAACTCCCTGACGGGGCGGGGTGTCCACCTGGTCACGCCCAACGACTACCTGTCGAAGGTCGGCGCGCAGTGGATGGGGCCGGTGTATGCTTTTCTCGGCCAGAGTGTTGCCGTCATTCAGAGCCAGGCCAACGCTGCCGAGTACCAGCCGAGCTATGTCTACGACCCCGACTACCAGACGGCCGACGACCGCTATCAGCACCTGCGGCCCGTGCCGCGCGCCGAGGCGTACCGCGCCGATATCATCTATGGAACGAACAACGAGTTTGGCTTCGACTATCTGCGCGACAACATGGTCACGCGGGCGGGGGACCGGGTACAGCGCGATCTGTTCTTTGCCATCGTCGACGAGGTGGACAACATCCTCATCGATGAGGCGCGCACGCCGCTGATCATCTCTGGCCCGGCTGAGGAGTCGGCATCCTACTATGCGACTTTCGCCCAGTTAGTGCGCCGCCTGCGCGAGGGTGACGACTACACTATCGACCAGAAGCAGCGCGTCGTGACGCCGACCGAACATGGTATCGAGAAGATCGAAAGCTACCTGAACATCCCGGCCGGCAAGTCGCTGTACGACCCCGAATACTATGAGATGACGCCGTACTTCGAGAATGCCTTGAAGGCTGAGACGCTGTTCCACCTGGATAAGGAGTACATCGTCAAGGACGGCGAGGTCATCATCGTCGATGAGTTTACAGGCCGCCTGATGCATGGCCGCCGCTTCTCCGAGGGCCTACACCAGGCCATCGAGGCTAAGGAAGGCGTCGAGGTCCAGCGCGAGAACCTCACGCTGGCGACCATCACCTTCCAGAACTATTTCCGCATGTATCGCAAGCTGGCGGGCATGACGGGCACGGCCAAGACCGAGGAAGAAGAGTTCCAGCGTATCTACAACCTGGATGTCATCCCCATCCCGACCCATCGGCCCATGATTCGCGAGGATGCGTCGGATCAGGTCTACAAGTCGGGCGGCTCTAAGTACAAGGCGATGGTGCGCGAGATCGAAGAGATGAATAAGCTCGGCCGGCCGGTGCTGGTCGGCACGACGTCGGTGGAGAAGTCGGAGTTGATTTCCGACATGCTGCGCCGTCGAGGTGTCAAGCATCAGGTACTCAACGCCAAGCTGCACGAGCAGGAGGCGGGCATCATCGCTCAGGCAGGTCGCCCCGGCGCGGTCACCATTGCCACCAACATGGCGGGTCGCGGTGTCGACATTCTGCTGGGTGGCAACCCGGAAGGCATCGCCCGCGAGCGCCTGCGCCAGCAGGGGCTGGACCTGACGAATCTGGAGCCGGGGGTGTGGGAGGCCGCCTACGAGCAAGCGAAGCGCGAGGTAGAGCGTGACCGGGAGAAGGTGCTTGACCTGGGCGGCCTGCACATCATCGGCACGGAGCGCCACGAGGCGCGCCGCATCGACAACCAGCTGCGCGGCCGCTCCGGCCGCCAGGGCGACCCCGG
>CAZJJF010000580.1:0-1984 GCA_964546245.1 uncultured Anaerolineales bacterium | reverse complement strand
ACGGGCGACTGACCATCCTGGGTACAGAAGGCTACATTGAACTGCGCAAGTACGTGGACATCGTAGGCCGTCCCGGCGGCAACCACCTGTTTCTGGTCGATCAGAAGGGCGTCCAGTATATCGATTGCTCCGACGTAGACCTGCCCTACGGGCGACAGTTGATCTACGACGTGCAGCACCGCACCGAGACGGCCATGCCCCAGGCCCACGCCTTCCTGGCCACGGAACTGGCCCTCAAGGCCGAGGCAGGCGCGACACGCCTGGGCCACCTGGCATGAGCGGGCATCGCCTGCGGGTCGGCGTCGTAGGGCTGGGCATCGGCCGCTCGCACCTGGAGGCCTACCAGAGCCTGCCCGACCTGTTCGAGATCATCGCCGTATGCGACTTGCAAGAGGCTCGCGCCCGGGCCGCCGCCGAGCAGTTCAACGCGCCCCACATTGCCGCCGATTTCGACGCCCTGTGCCGCCGCGATGACCTGGACGTAATCGACATCTGCACGCCGCCCTATCTGCACTTCGCGCAGATTCAGCAGGCCCTGGACACGGGCCACCACGTCGTCTGCGAGAAACCCCTGGTCAGCTCCCTGGCTGAGGTAGACCGCCTGATGGAAGCCGAGTCGGCATCCGGCCGGCGCGTCATGCCCATCTTCCAGTATCGCTTCGGCCACGGCCTGCAAAAGCTGAAGTGGCTGGTCGAGGCGGGCGTCGCGGGTGAGGCTTACCTGGCGACCGTTGAGACAGCCTGGCGGCGCGGCCCTGACTATTACGCTGTCCCCTGGCGGGGCAAGTGGCGCACCGAGTTGGGCGGGTCACTGGTCAGCCACGCCATCCACGGCCACGACATGCTAACCTACATTCTTGGCCCCGTGCGCAGCGTCTTCGCCCGCCTTGCCACCCGCGTCAACCCCATCGAGACCGAAGATTGCGCCTCTATCTCGCTGGAGATGGCCGACGGTTCCCTGGCGTCCCTGTCCGTCACGCTGGGTTCGGCAGTCGAGATCACTCGCCACCGCTTCTGTTTCGCCGGGCTGACGGCGGAGAGCAACCTGCGGCCCTACACCAACTCCCACGACCCGTGGACCTTTAGCGGGACCAGCTCGGAAGCCGACGCAGCTATTCAGGCCATACTGGACGACTTCGAGCCGCTGCCGGAACGCTTCCCGGGCCAGTTCTACCATCTCTACCACGCCTTGCGCGGCGACGGCCCGCTGCCCGCGACTCTCGCCGACGCCCGCGCCTCGTTGGAACTGGTGACCGCCATGTACGCCTCGGCCCGGAGTGGCGAGGCGGTGGCGCTACCGCTCCCCGGCGACCACCCTTTGTATGGCGGGTGGCTGCCGGAGGGAGCCTGATTCTCTGGTCACCCAAGCAACACATAGGCGCAGGGCCTCCCTGCCCACCACGAAAGAGGCTGCCGTGAGCGAGCGACGTATCGGCATCATCATGAATGGCGTGACAGGGCGCATGGGAACCAACCAGCACCTGGTCCGCTCGATCCTCGCCATCCGCGACCAGGGCGGCATCCCCGTCGGCGACGGCGTCGTCCTCATGCCCGATCCACTCTTGGTGGGCCGCAACCCCCACAAGCTACGCGCCCTGGCCGAAGCCTACGGCGTGGCTCGCTGGTCAACCGACCTGGACGCTGCTCTGGCCGACCCCGACGACGAGGTTTACTTCGACGCCCAGACCACCGCCCAGCGCGCCCCCGCCGTCCGCGCCGCCATCGCGGCGGGCAAGCACGTCTACTGCGAGAAGCCCATTGCCGACGACCTGGACACGGCCCTCGACCTGGCGCGCCGCGCGCGCGGCGCGGGCGGGAAGAACGGCGGCGTGCAAGACAAGCTCTTCCTGCCTGGCCTGCGCAAGCTCAAGCGCCTGGTGGACGGCGGCTTCTTTGGTCGCATCCTGTCGGTGCGCGGCGAGTTCGGCTACTGGGTCTTCGAAGGCGACCTGCAGCCGGCGCAGCGGCCGTCGTGGAACTACCG
>CAZJJF010000579.1:0-1988 GCA_964546245.1 uncultured Anaerolineales bacterium | reverse complement strand
GGCTGGCGACGCTGCTGCTGGCGGGCCTGGCGCTGGCGGCGCTGGCGCGGCGGCACGCGCCCAGGGACGTGGCCTTCTGGGCGGGCCTGGCGGTCGTGGGGATACTGTTATCGCTCGGCGCGCAAGGGGGACTGTACTGGCTGGCCTACCGGCTCGCGCCCGGCTTCAGCCTGTTCCGCCACCAGGAGCGCGCCTCCATCCTGTGGAGCTTCGGCCTGGCGATGCTGGCGGGCTACGGGCTGGCGGCGTGGTTGGCGCGGGGAGAGGGCTGGCGCGCTCGCGGGGCGTGGCTCGTGGCGGGGCTGATGGCTATCGTGGCGGTAGGGCTGACCCTCTACTGGGCGGGGCAGGGTCGGCCGGCCGAGAGTCTCGCCGCCGTCGCCAGCGCCCAGGCCGCCTACTCGGCGGGGATGCTGGCCCTGGCCGCGCTGGCGTTCACGCGGGGCAGGCACGGCTGGGGAGCGGCGGCCCTGGTGGCGCTGGTCGCCCTGGACCTGTTCTCGACGAGCGGCCGCGGCCTGACTCAGGCTCCCCCGCCCGGCGGCTACTTTGCCCCCAACCCCATCGTGTGGGCCATTCAGGCCGACCAGGGCGACGACTACCGGGTGAGCAGCGAGGGGCTGCTGCCGCCCGGCGGCGGCAACGGCGCGGTCCTCTGGGACATGCGCGACACGGTGGGCAATAGCCCGCTGTACCTGGCGGACTATGACCGTCTGATTCAGGCGGTCCCAGAGTTAACGTGGTGGCGGCTGCTGGGGGTGCGCTACGTGGTCTCGAAGCGTGACCTGAGCCACGGCGCGCTGGCCGAGGTCGAGCGCATCGGTGATACGCGGCTATACCGCCTGGCGGGCAGCCTGCCCCCCGCGTGGGTCGCGCCCGCCGTGCGGCGTGTCACGGACAAGGCGGCGGCGCTGGCGGCCCTGGCCGCGCCGGGTTTCGACCCCCTGGCCGAGGCCGTCACCGCCGACCCTGTGGCCGAGGGCCTCGGCCTGCCCACCAGCAGCGCGCCCCTGACCGCTGCGAGGGTCGAGGTGAAGCGTGTCTCTCCGACGGAGAGGCGCGTCACGGTGGACGCCCCCCAGCCGGGCCTGCTCGTCCTGGCCGAGAGCCACGCGCCGGGCTGGCAGGCGACGGTCAACGGCGTCGCCGCGCCTGTGCTGCAAGTCGACGGCCCGCTGCTGGGGACGCCTATCCCCGGCGGGCCGTCGGTTGTCGAGTGGCGTTACGCGCCGCGTTCGTTCAGCCTCGGCGCGCTTGTCAGCCTACTGGCCCTGGCCGTGTTGGTCGTGGTCGGCGTCAGGGCCTGGCGTCAAGGCGCGGCGGTCAGGCGGAATTGATAGGTTGCCCCACAGCCGCGCAGTGACGTGGTATAGGGATGGATGAGCGCCAGCAGACGCTCGCTCTTGTCGGCCGTCCACTCCACGCGGGCCGCCCGTGGCGCGCCCGTGTAGACATCCTCTGCGACGACCTCCCCGTTCAGGTTGTAGACGTATAGCTCGGTAATGACGAAGTCGGCCAGCTGGCCCGTCTCGGCGACGTAGGTCTGGCCCGCTGTCACGTCGAACCATACCCAGTCGTTGCGGTCAGCCAGGTGGAAGCTGCGATCCTGCCACCCAGGGCCCGGCGAGATGGGCCTGGCCTGCCCCGCGTAGTCGTCGATCTCGTACGCATCGGGGCATTCGGCGGTGGGTGATGGTACCGGATAAGGGTAGCCTCCCCACAGGGTCGCCGTGTGTGTCCGCGGGGCCAGCGTTACGA
The DNA here is from genome assembly GCA_964546245.1 of uncultured Anaerolineales bacterium. Lineage (GTDB taxonomy): Bacteria > Chloroflexota > Anaerolineae > Epilineales > JAHCIE01 > JAHCIE01. The sequence continues at coordinate 230 of CAZJJF010000579.1, read as the reverse complement.
TGGAGGTGGCCGTGGCCGTGGCGGTGGGTGAGCCGCTGGGCGTGGGCGTGGGGGTGGCTGTGGGCGTGGCGGTGTCGCCGGCTGAGGTGGTGGCTGTCGGCGTGGGTGTGAGGACCGGCGTGTCAGTCGGTGTGAGTGTGGGCGTGGCCGTCGGCGACGATGTAGGCGTGCTACTGGGAGTTGCCGTCGCCGTAGCGGTGGCGGTGGCCGTCGGCGACGACGTGGGCGTG
>CAZJJF010000578.1:0-1990 GCA_964546245.1 uncultured Anaerolineales bacterium | reverse complement strand
CCGCAAGATCGCCGAGTATGGCTCCGACTCCGACCCCCGCGCCTTCAGCTTCGACGGCGAGTTCAACATCGCCAATCGTGGCATCATCGAGTTCATCGAGGTGCTGAAGCTCGACGTCGCCTTCCTCTACGACCTACTGACCGCCTCGCAAGAGCACAAGATCAAGCCCAAGAAGTTCGCCCAGACCGACATCGACGAGGTGATCTTAGGGCACAGCGTCGCGGGCGAGACGCCGATCCTCTACCGCTATCTAGGCCAGGTCGGCTGGTCGACACTGGGCGACCTGCACGCCCGCTTCGCCGACGACCCGGCCCGGCTGGAGGTTCTGGCCTACGACTTCGAGACGCACGCAACACATTGGACCGCTGTGCGCTCGGTCTTCCGCCACCGTTTCAGCGGTTCGCTGTTGACCACCTCACAGAAGTGGGGCGTGGTCGAGACGACCCCCAACCACGCCATCTACAACCGCGCAGGCGTGCCGTTCTACCCTGAGGAGCGCCAAGAGGTCATGGCAGTCCGCCACCTGGATGTGAGCCTCGCCCCATCCTCGGCGGCCTTCGACACCGTGGACGTTATCGCGGGAGTACCCGGCTTCGTCTACGCCGACACCCTCGTCCTCGCAGGCGGCGGTCCGATGACCGCGCCCGTGCAACCCGGCTGGGCGCGGCTGGACCGGCCGCGCCATGCCACCCAGGTCCGCGCCGTGTACGATCCGCTAACCGACGGCGAGGCGCTCCGCGACCTGATCACAGTTTTGACCTGGTACGCCACCGAAGGCCACGTCAACGGGCGCAACGGCGGCATCGTCATCAGCCAGGCGAACCGCGAGGAACTTGAACGGGTGAGGGCGGCCTATGGGCGCATCACCACGGCAGCGGGTTCCATCGATAGCGGCGCGAAGACCGACTCCGCGTGGCGTCTGTATCTCGGCTCGCAGGCCATTGGTACGCTCGCCGCGCATCACTGCGGCGAGCATGCGGTGAACAAGCGCCTGCCCGACTTCCTATTCCGCCTACCGTCGGCCTTCCTCCAGCACGCCTTCGACGAGCTGATGCGCACGGACGGCTCGCGTCGCCTAAGCAGCCAGCTGGATCAGACCGCCTCGGACGCGTATCGAGCCGGCTTCTTCGAGTTCAAGACCGTGTCGCTGATGCTGGCCGCCCAGGTCGGCGCCCTTGCTACTCTGCTGGGCCACGACTACAGCGTCTATCGCCAGGAGCGGCCCGGCAAGGCGCCCGCCTACCGTATCCGCTTCGTGTCGGGCTACGGCAAGCGCGGCGGTCGCCGCCTCAGCTTCGCCGCCCGCCTCGTCGAGCGTCCAGCGCAGGATGAGTGGGTCTACGACATCGAGTGCGTGGGGCTGCACAACTTCGTGTGCGGCGTCGGCGGCGTGGTCTGCCACAACACCAATGAACCCGAGTACCGCAAGCTACAGAACAACGAGTACATGGAGGCGCTACGCGACCGGACCATCAAGATCGACGTCCCGTATATCACGCGCCTGCGCGACGAGAAGCGGATCTACGAGAAGGACTTCAACCCCACCCGCATCCAGGGCCGCCACATTGCCCCCCACGCCATCGAGATGGCTGCGCTGTGGGCTGTGCTCACGCGCCTGGAACCACCCAAGCACGCCGGGTTGACCCTGCTGCAAAAGCTGAAGCTCTATGACGGGCGTAACATCCCCGGCTTCACCGAGGACAGCGTGCGTGAGTTACAGGCCGAGGCCGCCCGCGAGGGTATGGAGGGCATCTCCCCGCGCTACGTCCAGGACAAGCTCTCCAACGCCCTGGTGTCAGAGGCGGGCGCGAAGTGCCTCAACCCCTTCCTTGTCATGCGCGAGTTGGAGGAGGGTCTACGTCACCACTCCCTGGTCACCGACGAGCGTCAGCGCCAGCACTACCGCGAACTGATGGCCGTGGTGCGCCAGGAGTACGACGAGATCGTCAAGAACGAGGTGCAGCGCGCCATCACCTCCGACGAGGAGGCC
>CAZJJF010000577.1:0-2014 GCA_964546245.1 uncultured Anaerolineales bacterium | reverse complement strand
GCATCGAGACGCGCGACGATAGCGTGGACGAGAACCTGGCCGACCTGGACAGCTACATCAAGGCTGTCCTGGCCTACGCCCAGCAGCGCGACCCCACGATCCAGCAGGTGGACATCGTCGGCCACAGCATGGGTGGGGTGCTGGCCCGCAAGTGGTTGCAGGCGGGCAACGCCCACCGGGTGCGGCGGCTGGTGACCCTGGACAGCCCCCACCACGGCATCGCCGGCTGGTGGCTGCGCGAGGACCGCTGCGCCGACGGTTGGACGCGCTTTTGCCAGGACTTCGAGGTGGGCAGCTCCTGGCTGGCGGAACTCAACCAGCCGCCGGAGGTTCCGCCCGGCGTCAGGGCGCTGGCCGTCTACGACGGGACCGGCCAGGTCTCCTTCACCGCGACGCCCCTGTCACCCGCGCTGGAGGGGGCCGACAATCTCGCCTACAACCTGGAACGCGGCGCGCGCGTCAGCCACATCGCCTACGTCTACCACCCTGGCGTGCTGCGCGCCGTGTTCGAGTGGCTGAACAAGGAGTAGCCATGCCCATCGACGTGCGGAAGGCGACGCTGCCCCAACTGGTAGAGATGGCCCGCGACGTGGGCCGCGAGGTCGCCGCTCGCTTCGGCGGCCTGACGGCGGCGCAGCTCAACTGGAAACCGACGCCCAATGATTGGAGCGTCGGCCAGTGTTTCGACCACATCATCACCAGCAATGGCCTCTACTTCGACACCTTCGAGGCCGTGCTGCGCGGGACGAAGGCGACGCGCTTCCTGGAGCGCGTGCCCGTGCTGCCGAGCCTCTACAGCCGCTTTCTCATCGAGACGCTGCGGCCTGAGGCGGCGCGGAAAATGCCCACTACCCCCAATTTCTACCCGACCCAGAGCGCAGTAGATCCGAGCATCATCGACCGTTTCCTGGCGCAGCAGGATCGCCTCATCGCGGCGTTCGAGGCCCTGACGCGGGTGGACGTGGCGCGCATAACGATGACATCGCCCGCCTCGTCGGTCGTCACCTACTCCGTCCTCGACGGCTGTCGCATCATCATCGTCCACGAGCAGCACCACATCGGCCAGATTCAGCGGCTGCTGGACTGGCCCGCCTTCCCGCGCGCCTAGACACGCTCGCCCTTGCGGCGGCGCATCCCTTGCCCCGGCGCTTTGACAGGCGCAAGGAACGGTTGCATAATGGTTCCATTCTGGAATGGCGAGGCGGCTATGGCAAGCATTACCATCAAGAACATCCCCGACGATCTCTACGCGGCCCTCAAGGCGCAGGCTGAGGCCCATCACCGTTCCATCAACAGCGAGATCATCGTCTGCATCGAGCGCACGGTGCGCGCCCAGCGCCTCGACGTGGACGCCACCCTGGCGCAGGCGCGCGCGCTGCGGCGGCTCGGTACGGGCGCGCCGTTGGGCGACGAGGAGTTGAGCGCGGCGAAGGCAGCCGGCCGGCCATGATCGCGGTCGATACCAACGTCATCGCCTATCTGTTTATCGAAGGCGAGATGACGAAGGTGGCCGAGAATGCGCTACGGCGGGACGCCGTGTGGGTCGCCCCGCTGCTGTGGCGTAGCGAGATGCGGAACGTCCTGGTTGCCTCGATTCGCGTTGGTCGGCTGACGCTCGCCGATGCCCAGCGCGTCATGGATGCTGCCCTGAGCCTGATGCGCGGCCGCGAGTACGATGTCCCCTCGGCTCAGGTACTGGCGCTGGCCGCCGCCCACGGCTGTTCCGCCTACGACACCGAGTTCGTCGCGCTGGCGCAGGACCTGGGCCTGACGCTCGTCACAAGCGACCGACGCCTGCTGGCCGCCTTCCCCGGCGACGCGGTGAGCCTGGCAGCCTTCAGCGCCATCGAATAGCAGCGCACCAGGCGCGGCAGCATGGCTGCCGCACTCCAAGAAGAGACGGTGGTGGCTTTGGGGCCACCACCGTTGTTGTTGCGTCAATTACACGGAGTCCAGCATGAGAATGCAGAACTGCTCGCGCTGGATGGCCACATCCAGCGCCATCTTGGGTGTC
>CAZJJF010000576.1:0-2020 GCA_964546245.1 uncultured Anaerolineales bacterium | reverse complement strand
AGGACTGGGCGCTGCGCGCCGAGATAGTCGCCGTCGCGCCGGAGAGCGACCTGGCCGTGCTGCGCGTCGAGGAGACGCCTGACTTTGGCGGCTTCGGCTTCGTCCCGCGCGGCGACTCGGACGCCGTGCGCCTGGCGGATACCGTCTACACGCTGAGTTATCCGGGCGCGGCGCGGGGCGGGCTGGTCACGACGCGCGGCAGCATCCTGTCGCTGCTGACAGCCACCGGGGACACGGCTCCCACCTACCTGCTTACCGACGCCTCCGCCAGCCCTGGCTCCAGCGGCGGCATCGCCATCAACGAGCGCGGCGAGGTCATCGGCATCGTGTCGGCGGTCATCCTGCGCCGCTCGGTGTTGCAGCGGCTGGGCCTGCCGCAGCTGGCGCGGGCGACCGTCATCGTGCCCATCAACCAGGCAGCGCCGTTACTCGGCGAATAGCCTCTCACCCCGGAGTCCTGCCATGCCCAAGGGATCGCGGCGCGTCCTCGCGCTGTTCATACTGGCCCTGCTCGTCATCGCCCTGATCGCCCTGCCCACCGCGCGCGCCGCCGACTGCCTGTACACGGTGCAGCCGGGCGATACCCTGAGCAGCATCGCCTCGCGTTACTGCATCTCGCCCAACGACATCGTCGTGACCAACAAGCTGCCCGACCCCAACTATGTAGCGCCGGGCACGGTGCTGGTCATCCCCAACTGCGGCTCATGCCCCGTCGCTGCGCCCACGGCGACCCTGCCGCCATCGGTCCCGACGCCTTTCCCCCAACCTCCACCCACAGCGACCCCCGTCTCCAGCGACGCGGCCTTCACGGCCTACATGGCGAGCTGGCCGCGCGTCGAGTTTCCCGTCAACCAGTACACCGTGCTGGGCCTGCTGGGCAACCCGCCCGCGCCGCCGCCCCTCTCGCCCCAGGTGAGCGCGATGGTCGACGCCGCGACGATTCAGATTCTGGTCGCCTCCGGCGCAACCACGGCCACCGGCTCCGGCGTGGTGATTGGAACCGATGGCACGACCATCCTGACTACCTACAGCCTGGTGGGCGACCTGGCGACGGGGCAACTCAAGTCGCCGGTAGCCATCTATGTGGGGCCGTACCTCAACTACACCCTGCGCGCCGACGTCGTCGCCACCGACCTCGACAACGACCTGGCCATCATCCGCGTCCTGCCGACGCCAGGCTTCACCGGCTTTGCCTTCCTGACCGTGGCAGACTCGAGCACGGTGGGCCTGACCGACCCGACCTACCTGTACGGCTACGCCGAGAATCAATCGGCCAGCCTGGACCGCGCCACAGGCATCCTGACCGGCATCTTCACCGTGACGGCGACCGGTCAGGTAGCGGGCTTTGCGACCAATGCCGCGCTGCCCTCGTCCGTCAAGAGCGGCTTCGCCGTCAACGGCGCGGGGCACGTCATCGGGGCTATCTCCCTCGCGCCTAGGGTGACGGCGACCATGAACCAGTCGGGCCTGCCGATGCGGACGGCTCTGATTCCCAGCAATGTCGCTCGTACCCTGTTCGAGCCGGTGACGCCATAGCCAGCCACGTCGGAAAGACGCTCACGCTGGATGTGGCCATCCAGCGTGAGCCGGGTAGATGGCTGCCGGAAGCGGCGTGCTTGACACGCCACCCGCAGGGTCTATACTACCCTCATGTTGTATCCCATGGCCGCGCTACAACATCACTTCGGCTTCTCGATCTTTCGACCCGGCCAGGGCGAAGCCATCGAGGCCGTCCTCCGTGGGCAAGACACGTTAGTCGTCATGCCCACGGGCTCCGGTAAGTCCCTCGTCTACCAGCTACCGGCCCTGGTGAGCGACGGGACGACCCTGGTCTTTTCGCCGCTGCTGGCGTTGATGAAAGATCAGGTGGATAGCCTCGCCGCCCTCGGCGAGGCCGTGACTACCATTAACAGCTCGCTGCCCGGCGAAGAGCAGGCGCGCCGCGTCGAGGCCCTGGCGGGCGGCGCGTATCGCCTCGTGTTCGTCGCGCCGGAGCGGGTGCGCAACGCCGCCTTTCGGC
>CAZJJF010000575.1:0-2025 GCA_964546245.1 uncultured Anaerolineales bacterium | reverse complement strand
CTCGGGGCGCCGTCGGCGGGCCACAAGGGATTCGCCCTTGGCCTCCTGGTCGAGACGCTGACCTCCGCGCTCGCCGGATCGGGCCGGGCCGACCGCCCGTCGGGCTGGGGGGCGAACGCGACGGTGCTCGTGCTTGATCCCGCGCGCTTCGGCGGGGCGCAGTCATTCCTTCGGGAAACCGGCTGGATGGAGGAGGCCATAGCGGCCAACCCGCCCGCTATGGGCCATGGCACGCCGCATCTGCCCGGTGCGGGGGCACGGGCGCGCAAGGCGGATAGCCTGGCGAACGGCGTCGTGCTGCACCCCGCGATCATGCCGGCCCTGGCGGCGCGCGCGGCGAAGGCGGGCTTGGACCTGCCGGCACCGCTCTAATACGCCCCGCACTATTGATTGACCTGTGCCCATGGTCGTGAGGCGATGGCGGTGATGCGGTGGGGTTGGCTGGTGAGCCAGTTCCATGCGGAGCAGCAGGCTTCGAGGATGGCATCGTAGGTCGGGTAGACGCGGTTGGAGAGCTGGTTGGAGCGGAGGAACGCCCAGATGTTCTCGACGGGGTTCAACTCCGGCGCGTAGGGCGGCAGGTGCAGGAGCGTGATGTTGTCGGGCACACGGAGCCGTCCGCCGGTCTGGTGCCAGCCGGCGCCGTCGAGGACGAGGATGGCGTGGGCGCCGGGGCGGACGCGGGCGCTGATCTCGGCCAGGTGGAGGATCATCATCTCGGCGTCCGCGGTGGGCAGCACCAGGCCCGCCCCGATGCCGCGGTCGGGACAGACGGCGCCGAACAGGTAGGCCCAGTCATAGCGCTGATCGCGCGGAGCCGAGGGCCGCGAACCGCGTTCGGCCCAAAGGCGCGTCATCGTGCCCTGTTGTCCGACCCGCGCCTCATCTTGCCACCAGACCTCGATTGGCCTGCCGCGCGCGGTCTCGGGCAGGGCCGCCTCTATGAGGGCGGGGAAGTCTGCCTGAAAGACGCCTGGCGCCTGGCGTCGTGGCCGGGGTGACGGGGACGGGCGACGAGGCGGCGAAAGCCCAGGCGGTGCAGCAGATCGCCCACGCTGCGCTCGGCGAGTGTCACGCCGAAGCGGGTGGCGATGACGCGGGCAAGGTCGGCCAGGCGCCAGCGCACCACGCCATGCTCGGCCAGATCAGGCCCCTGTCGGACCATCTCGGCCAACTCCGCCTCCTGCTCGCCCGTCAGCCGGGGCCTGGGTCCGCGCCCCTCCAGGCGGTCCGACAGGCCCGCAAGCCCCTCGGCATTGTAGCGGTGCACCCAGTCCCTGAGCGTCTGCCGATCCATCGCCCCGGCGCGCGCCGCCTCCGTCCGCGAGGCGCCCTCCAATACGAGCGCCAAGGAGAGCATCCGCCGCGAGGCCGCGACGTCATCCGTCCGCCGCGCCGCCCGACGCAGCCCCGACGCGTCCAACTCCATCCGCGTGATCGCCACCGCTGCCGTCATCGCTCCCTCCACCATCAGGAGCACACATCGAATCACACCCGCCGTGACCGCGGGAATCCCCTCAACGAGTCAATCATCTCCGCAGGGCGTATTACTCGCCCTCTGCCGTCACCCTCCCCGCCCACGCATTGAGCGCCACGCGTATCCCGGCGAGCCGTTCGGAGCGGTCATACACGGCTGTGATGCCAGCGATCGTTGCCGGAGCGTGCGCCAAAATCCGCGCGATGATGTCGACCGCCGTGCCGCCATCGGCCATGGCCGTCGCGACGCTGCGGCGAATGTCGTGAATGACCCATGGCGCGGAGAGGTCGGGTAGGGCGTGGAGTTCAAGCCGGCGCTTGTCGAGGTCGCGCGCCTGGGCCTGTTACCAACGGCCGCATGCTTCGACCGTTGGCATGATTGCGCGCCGGGCGCAGGATCGGCGGCGCATCGCCTCGGTCCGCCCAGTCCGGCGAAGGCCGCCGCGCCAGGATCCGGATCCCGCGGGGACGAAGGCGCAGGCCCCTTCATTTGCGCACCGCCGCTTCCCCACGCGGCACGCGCGCGGCGGTTGTCAGCGGCGCTGCGGG
>CAZJJF010000574.1:0-2036 GCA_964546245.1 uncultured Anaerolineales bacterium | reverse complement strand
CTCGGTTATCCGATTCGGGGGGGGGGGGCGGGGTGGGGTGGGGGGGGGGGGTTGGTGTGGGGGGGGGGTGTTTTGGGGTTTTTTTTTTTGGGCTATATGTGGGGCGGGGGTTGGGGTTTTTTTGCCTCCTTGGGGGTTTTGGGGTTGGGCGTGGTTTTCGGGTTGGGGGTGGGATCGGGCGGCACGGCCGCCAGCGCGTACTTGTGGGTGCGGCCGTAGACGTCGGCCACGAACACGGCGTCGGCTGTCACCTGCAGACCGCGAGCGACGTCGAAGCCACTCCAGGGGGTGATGCCCATGACCGCTCGCGCCCCACCGAAGGGGAACACGTTGCCGTCCGCGGACATCAGGTAGCCCGAGCTGTCCGTGACCAGCACCACCCGCCGCGCCATGTCGAGCGTGGGCCACGACTTCCCGCTCGACAGCGGCGGCGCGCCACCGAACGGGTGCAGCGCGCCCGCGCGGTCCAACTGGTAGCCCGATACGCCATCGCTTCGGAGCGCGATGTCTCGGGCCACGCTCTGCCCGGCCCACAGCCCGGCCGTCGCCGCGGGAGCGGTTCCCAGCGGGAGCAGCTCGCCGGAGTTCTTCAGCTTGTAGCCCCGTGTTCCATCGGCCGAGACGGCCAGCGCATTCACCACGTCTTGCCCCGAGAAGTAGGCGGCGTCTTTCAGGCCGGGCGCGCCGCCGAACGGGTGCATGCCGCCCCAGCCGTCGAGCATCCACCCGCTCTTGCCGTCGGAGCGCAGCGCCACGCGACGGGCGATGTCCCAGTCCCAGGTGGCGCCGCTGGCCAGCGCGGGCGCGCCGCCGAAGGGCTTGAGGTTCCCGAAGCTGGTGAGCACGTACCCCGCCTTGCCGTCCGGGGTGAGCACCACGTCGCGCCCGGTCTCGGCGCCGCCGGCGGTGGCGGTGTTTCCCGACCTCGACATCACCAGGCTGGTGACGCCATCGAACAGCAGCCCGATGGCCCGCGCGTCATTGTCGGGGAAGCTGGGCGCTTTGACCGTCGGCGCCAACCCGAAGGCCCACACGCCGCCGCCCACATCCATCACGTAGCCGGACTCGTCGTCGAACCCGAGCGTGAGGCTGAACGCGAATTTCCCGCCTGTGGCCGGGAAGGTGTTGCGCGTAATCGCCGGCGCCCCACCGAAGGGAAAGATGCCGCCCAGCACGGTCAGCACGTACCCGCTCTTGCCATCGCGCCGCAGCACCAGGTCGATGGCGATGGGTTGCGTGGGCCAGTAGGCGCCCGCGGGGGAGGGCACCGGAGCTCCACCGAAGGGGTGCAGCCCGCCCAGGTTGTCGAGGATGTACCCGCTCTTGCCGTCGTCGCGGAGCACCACGCTGCGCGCCACGTCGGCGCCGGGCCAACTGGGGGTGCCGGTCACCGCGGGGGCGCCGCCGAAGGGCTTCAAGCTGCCGTCCATCTTGAGCAGGTAGCCGCTCTTCGCGTCTTCGCGCAGGGCGATGGCGCGCATCACGTCGCCGGGCTCGTTGATGCCTGAGCTGAGTGGTGTGGCGAAGCCGACCGGCTTGAGCTGGCCGTGGCTGTCCATGGCGTAGCCGCCGATCTTCAGGGTGGGGAACATGGCCAGGTCGCGGAAGTCGCTCGCGTTGGTGTCTTTGGCCAGGTCTGCCGCCGTGCCGTTGTAGGTGTCGAGGTCGACGGCACCGCTGATGCCGGGCGAGGTGCCGCTGCCCGAGTACTGCCACATCTTGAAGGCAGGGAACTGATCAGGAATCAGCGGACACGACGTGGTGTAGGCGGCGATGACGAGCGGGTACTTCGACCAGCCCGCGGGGTTTCCCATGGAGTCGCGGAAGAAGTAGTAGCCCGAATAAATCCACGGCACGCGGCCGGTGCGCTGCTCCACGCGGTCCAACCACTGCTTGGCGCGAGAGGCCACCACGCTGGGCGACTGGCCGTCGGTCTCCTCCAGGTCCAGCATGGGCGGCAGGTCGCCTTCTCCCAATGCGCCCATAACCGACAAGAAGTGGTCCGCCTGCGCGATGGGGTCGCTGCCCGGTCGGAA
>CAZJJF010000573.1:0-2044 GCA_964546245.1 uncultured Anaerolineales bacterium | reverse complement strand
CAAACCCGCCTCCTCGCCCTCGCCGAGGAGTGTTTGGAACGGAGGCGGAAGGAGGCGGAGCGTGGCTAAACCGGTAATGGTGATTATGCAGGGGGCATCGGGCACAGGGAAAACACACGTGGCCTGCGCGATGCAACGCCAATTCATGGCTTGCGGTCTACAGGTAGCGCTAGTGTCGGCGGATCACTTTATGCGGAATGCGCGCGGTGACTATGTGTTCAGTCCGCAGAAATTGCAGGACGCCCACGAGTCCTGTTTTCGGGATGCGGCTAGCGCAGTCTCACTTGGCCACTGCGTGATTGTGGACAACACGAACACGCGCCGTTTCGAGGCTGGGCGGTACATCGAGCTGGCGCGAGAGAACGGCTATGACGTGCAGGTGATCCGCACGGATGCTCGATGTTGGGAGAACTGCCATGGAGTTCCAGCGGACATCATCGAGAAGCAGCGGGCGCGGCTGGAGGATCTACTGGATACCTCATGCTCACCGCGCCGCATCGCCGAGGGGCGACCGCTGGAGGATGCAGATGGCGACGATAGCTGAGGCTAAACGATTAGCGCAAAGAGTGTTTGATTCGCCGTATGACATCACAGTCGAATCCCATGCCGACGGGTCGGTGTGTGCATCCATTTATGCTGGCGGCGATACCGTGTCGATCGATGCCCCCACCCGCCGCGCCGCGCTCGCGGGGTTGTGCGGGGCGCTACAAACGCTCTTGGATGAGCAGAGGAGATGAAGATGAACTTCGACGACATCGACGTGGAACGAATTGCTCGTGTAGCCCATGAAATCAATCGCGCCTACTGTGAGGCGCTAGGCGATCTATCTCAACCCGTATGGGAAGAGGCCCCTGCGTGGCAGCGCGAGTCTGCAATGCACGGAGTAAGGCTGCACCTCGACAATCCCGAAGCCGGTCCACAGGCGAGCCACGAAGCGTGGATGGCAGAGAAGCTCGCCAACGGCTGGGCCTATGGCCCGGAGAAGCGACCCGATGTCAAGCAGCATCCATGCCTGGTGCCGTTCGCCGAGCTGCCGCGCAAGCAACAAGCGAAGGACTACATCTTCGCTGCGGTGGTCCATGCGTGCGCCGCGATGCTGGGAAAGCCATGATTACCTACCCAGGTTGCGACGGCGGAAAGACCATAGCCGTGTGGGATGAGGGCTCCGACGAAGAAGTCGGAGAACCGCCGATCCTCGTCTGCACCTACCCAGGTTCGCGGACAATCGGAATTGAGCAGCAGGGCGACAATATCATCCTGTCGCCCCACGTGGTTAAGGATCTGGCCCGTGCCCTACGCGAGGCGGCGAAAGCGCTGGAGAGCGAATGACCACCGACGCCACGCCGAGGACGGCGCGAGAGAGGGCTGGCCTTGCTGTCATTAAACCGCTGGGGGTCGATGTCGCCCATATCGCCGTCAACGCCATCGAATCCGCCGGCCTCGCAATCGTGGACGCGGAGCTGCACCAGGCGTTGGTCGAGGCGGTGCGCGGGTATCAGTGGGCAGGCGAGTCGTTTAAGCTGGCTGCCCAGCATGGCACTCCATTGATGGATGTCATCGAAAAATACCTACACAATGCCTCCGCTTGTTATGTTGGTGCCGACGCCGCCCACGCCCGCGCCGCCGCCCTGCTCGCCGAAAGGGAGGAGCGATGACGAGCCGCGAGAAGGGGATCTTCGCACTGTCTCATACTGACCTGGACTGGCCGGAGGGGACGTTTACAACGACAGCCGAGCATGGCCGGCGCCTCAATGAGATGGTCGAGGCGTCGGGCCTCCGCATCGTGGATGCGGAGCTGTTCGATGCGCTGGTCGGGGCGGTGCGAAGCGTAGAGCGCATGGAGGCTATGCGGGATCGCATCCGTCAGGCGCTCGCCGTGAACGAGCCGTGCGACGTGCCTCAGTTGGGGTTCGACATCGCTGGCGATCAGGTCGCCGCCGCCCACACCCGCGCAGTCGAGCTGCTCGACGAGAGGGGGGAGTAGATGGACGCTTGCTCCCCCTCCCCGGCCAGGCGATTCTCCCCCGGTGCAGACCGAAGACCA
>CAZJJF010000572.1:0-2046 GCA_964546245.1 uncultured Anaerolineales bacterium | reverse complement strand
GATACTGACGTGCTCATGCTGGCCGCCGCCGCCGGCGCTGCGCTCGTGGGCGAGTGGCCCGAAGGCGCGTTCCTGCTGTTCCTGTTCAGCGTGGGCCACGCGGGTGAACACTACGCGCTGGACCGCGCTCGAAATGCTGTCAACGCCCTTGGTCAGCTTATGCCCCGCACGGCGCTCCTCAAACAAGGCGACACACTGAGCGAAGTTCCCGTGGATGACTTGCCCGTTGGCGCAACAGTGGTGGTACGACCAGGCGACCGGATCCCGGTTGATGGCAGGGTGCTGCAGGGTCAAAGCGACGTGGATCAGAGCCCTATCACCGGGGAGAGCGTGCCAGTCGCGAAGGGACCGGACGCCGATGTATATGCCGGAACCATCAACCAGACCAACAGCCTGGACGTCGAGGTCACGCGCCTTGCCCGCGACAATACCCTCAGCCGTGTCATGCAGATGGTAGCTGAGGCCCAGAGTCAGCAAAGCCCGACCCAGCTCCTGACGCAGCGCTTCACGGCGTGGTTCGTGCCTGCTGTGCTCATTGGCGCGGTCCTTGTTACCCTCGTGCCCCCGCTGTTAGGCTGGATGCCCCTCCAAGAGAGCTTCTACCGAGCCATGCTGCTACTGGTCGCGGCATCTCCGTGCGCTCTGGCCATCGGCACGCCCGCCAGCGTTCTGGCCGGTATCGCCCAGGCAGCCCGTCACGGCGTGCTCATCAAAGGCGGCGTGCACCTGGAGAACCTGGGGCGGCTCAACGTCATCGCCTTCGACAAGACGGGGACCATCACCTCAGGTCAGTTCGAGGTTACCGATGTGGCCCCGCTTAACGGAAACAGTCGCGAGGGCCTGCTGCAAGTAGCAGCCACGGTCGAGCAGCAGTCAAGCCACCCCCTGGCTCAGGCAGTCGTCCGGGCCGCTCAAGCGGAGAACGTCACCCTCGCGCCAGCCGCTGGGCTTGAGAACATGCCGGGGCGCGGTGTCCGCAGCGAGGTGAATGGACAGCCTGTCCTTATCGGTTCCCTCAAGCTCTTCGATGAAACGCCTGGGCACGGCGTTGACGCAACCGCGGTTCAAGCCGTCGAAAGCTTGGAACAGAACGGCCGCACGACGATGGCCGTCAGTCAGAACGGAGATTTCGTGGGGTACTGGGCCTCGCCGATACAGCTCGCCCTGCCGTGGCAGACACGATGCGCGAGCTGAGGGACCTGGGGATTGAGCGCTTGGTGATGCTGACGGGCGACAACCGTCTGGTAGCGGAACGCATCGCCGCCGAGGTAGGGCTGACAGATGTGCGCGCCGAACTCCTGCCGGGCGATAAGCTCCAAGCCATCGGCGATCTAGAGAGTGAGTATGGCCTTGTCGCCATGGTGGGCGACGGGGTCAACGACGCGCCGGCCCTCGCCGCCGCGACTGTCGGCATCGCGATGGGTGGCGCGGGAACAGCGGTGGCGCTGGAGACCGCGGATGTCGCTCTGATGGGTGACAACCTCGACCGACTGCCCTTTGCCGTCGGGCTAAGCCGGGCTGCCCGTGCCAATATCCAGCAGAACCTGGTCGTGTCCCTGGGGGTGATTATCTTGCTGATTCTGGCGTCCGTGATCGGACTTGTCCAGCTGAGTGGGGCCGTCATTCTTCATGAGGGTAGTACGATTGTCGTGGTCCTCAATGCTCTGCGCCTCCTGCGCTACTCGAACACGTGAAGGGTGCCCCACGGCGGCATGGAACGGACGCGCCGGGCGCAAAGTAGGTTGAACCTGACCCGACTACCATAAGCTAGACGAGGAGACGCGGACTAAGAACGCAGTCATCCATCTGCTCTTGCCCAACTACCATTCCCTGTGTATAATATATCATCATATGGTCATATGAAAAACTATGAGAGGTATTTCCATGCTCATTGCAGCTAACGCCCAAGCTCTGGGTTTGAGGGCCAAACTTTTTCGCGGTTTCTCTGACCCTTCGCGCCTGGCCGTTCTCGACGCTCTTCGGGATGGACCTCGGAGCGTATCCGCAGTGATTGAAGCGACCGGGCTCACTCAGTCGAACGCCTCC
>CAZJJF010000571.1:0-2070 GCA_964546245.1 uncultured Anaerolineales bacterium | reverse complement strand
TGTACAACATCGAGCAGGGCTGGGACTTCGGCTTCGTCCAGGTGACGACGGATACCGTCGGTGCGCGGGACTTCAAGAGCCTGGCCCTGCCGGGTACGGTCACCGAGACCGATCCCGACGCGCTGCCCATCATCAAGGCCAACGTGCCGGGCTTCTCCGGCGTCAGCGGCTCGGAGGAGGACCCGGCCTGGGTTCATGTCACCTATGATCTGTCGGCCTATGCGGGCCAGAGCATCTTGCTCGCCTTCCGCTACGCCAGCGATCCGAGCACAGCGGGGACCATTGACCCGCCGCCGCCGCCGGGTTGGTATCTCGACAACGTCAAGGTCGGCGCGACCTCGCTGTTCACCGACGAGGCGGCCGTGCCCGCCAGCGCCCGCAGCCTATGGCAGGCGCGCAACATCGCCAATACCTTCGACGTGCGCTTCGTCACCTTCGGCGACAAGAACGGCCCCACCGTCACCCGTGTTTTCACGACCACCCTCAACGCCCAGGCTGATGGCAGCTTCGATCTGGGTGCGGCCTTGAGCGAACCGGGCTTCAACGAGACCGGCGAGCGCGGCATCCTGATGGTCTCGGCCATCGCGCCCACCACCCCCGACGACGTCATCAGCGTGCCGTCGGTGGGCGCTCCCTACCGCCTGATGGGCCTGCCGCCGTCGGTGTATACGTCGCGACCACGAGTCTACGGTTCGGCCAACGACACGAGCCTGTCGCAACCAAGCGTCTATCCCGGCAACATCTACACTTACACCGTGACGGTCGACGACCTGGGCCGCGCGCCGGATCTGGCGGCGGCGGCGGTGGACGCCTACGTGGCCGTCCCCATCCCCGCCTACTCGACCTTCGTGCCCGGCTCGCTCGACGCGACGGTCGCCAGCGAGAACATGACCTACACCCTGAGCCTGCAATCCCTCGACGCCGCGCTGCCCGCCGTGCCGGGTGTGTACTGGCACGGGACGGTAACGCAGACCGCCGACCTGGCTTTCCAGTTGCGCGCCACGCAACCGCTGACCATCGGCACGATCATGACCGGCACGTCGCACATCGCCAACGGGCCGTTCAGCTCGTCGCCGAGCCAGGTCTTCACCCGCACAGCGAACGTCAAGGTCACGTCGCCCTTCGCCCTGTCGAGCGCGACCGGCTCGGTTAGCGTGACGGTGGGCAGCACAGCCGTCTACACCTATACGCTGCTCAACACCGACACCCAGACCCGCGGCGTGGATATGCTGCTGACCATCCCGGCCGACACGACTCTCAAGCGCATCAGCATCCAGAATCGCACCCTCGAGGACAAGGCGGCCCAGGCCGGCCAGGACCTGAGCATCAGTCTCCAGGTTCCGTCGTACTTACAGACACAGCAGGTGACCGTCGTGACGGTGGAGTTGATGGTCAACGCTGGCTACACCGGCGCGACCGTCAACCCGGCGGCGCGCTTCTACCAGCCGAGCAGTCAGATCCCCTGGCTCACCCTGCCGCTGAATATCCCCGGCGGGTCGACCGAGGTGATTGGCGCCGCCAGTTTCCGCCTGTTCCTGCCCCACATCGCTCGCAGCGGGCCGGCGCCCACGCCGCGCCCCTAGTAGCGCTGCCTGGATAACCCACCGCCCGCCGGAGTGCTTCCGGCGGGCGGTGACATCGATACGCGAGCTGTTGCTACTCGTCGTCGAGTTCGGCGAGCAGGCCGCGCAGATCCAGCGGCCGCGTGCCCATCGCGATCTGGTCGTCCTGGCGCGGCCATTCCTCGCGGGGCCGGTCGCGGTAGATTTCGATACCGTTGCCGTCGGGGTCATGCAGGTAGATGGCCTCCGAGACGCCGTGATCCGACGCCCCATCGATGGGCACACCATGCTGGATGAGGCGGCGCAAGGCGCGCGCCAGTTCCTTGCGGCTGGGGTACAGGATGGCAAAGTGGTACAACCCCGTCGTGCCCGGCGCCGGGGGTGGCCCGCCCCGGCTTTCCCAGACGTTCAGCCCAAGGTGATGGTGGTAGCCTCCCGCCGATAGGAAGGCCGCCGAGGAGCCGTAGTATTGCTGAAGCTCGAAGCCGAAGGCATCGCGGTAGAAGGC
>CAZJJF010000570.1:0-2074 GCA_964546245.1 uncultured Anaerolineales bacterium | reverse complement strand
CGGCCGCGCCGCCCTGGCGGCGCTGGACGACGCCCGCCGCGCCGCCGCCGACGCCGTCGGCGCGACCCCGCGCGAGATCATCTTCACCGGCGGCGGCTCCGAGTCCGACAACCTGGCCCTGCGGGGCGCGGCCTTCGCGGCGCGGGACAAGGGGAAGGGCGCGCACCTCATCACCACCGCCATCGAGCACCACGCCGTCCTGCACACCGTCGAGCAACTGGGGCGACATTTCGGCTTCGCCGTCACGATTCTGCCGGTAGACGAGTTTGGTCGCGTCACCCCCGCCCAGGTCGAGGCCGCCCTGCGTCCCGACACGATTCTGGTCTCCGTCATGCTCGCCAACAACGAGATTGGCACGCTGCAACCCGTGGCCGACATCGCCCACATCGTCCGCGCCCACGGCGCACTCATGCACACCGACGCCGTCCAGGCGGGCGGCATCCTGGACGTGAACGTCCACCGCCTGGGCGTCGACCTGCTGACCCTGGCCGCCCACATGTTCCCCGGCCCCATGGGCGTCGGCCTCCTCTCCGCCCGCCCGGGCACGCCCCTGCTGCCCGAGATCACCGGCGGCAGCCAGGAGCGCAACCGCCGCGCCGGCACCGAGAACATCGCCGGCATCGTCGGCGCGGCGACGGCCCTGACCTGGGCGCAGGCCAACCGCGCGGACCACGCCGCCCACATGGCGCGCCGGCGCGACCGCCTCATCGCCGGCATCCTCGCCAGCGTCCCTGACACCATCCTGACCGGCCATCCCACTCAGCGCCTGCCCGGCCTGGCGAGCTTCGCCATCGCCGGCCTGAGCGGCGCCGAGGAGTTGCTGCTGGGGCTGGACCTGGCGGGCATCTGCGCCTCTAGCGGCTCGGCCTGCACCTCGGCCAGCCTGGAACCGAGCTACGTCCTGCGCGCCTGCGGCCTGCCCTCCGCCCTGGCCGTCGGCAGCCTGCGCCTCAGCCTCGGCTATGCCAACACCGACGCCGACATCGACCACGTCCTGGCGACCCTACCGCCCCTGGTCGAACGGCTGCGGGCGCTGGCGCGGTTGATGCAGGGATAGCCTACCGACGTTGCCCCGCCGCGTCATGGGGCCTATAATCACAGCGGGCCTGGCCTGGTCCTCTCTCAGCTAATTCTCATTCTGTGTTGACAAGGCTGCTGGCCCCCCATATAATCAGCTAAACTTGCGCCTGGCCCTAGTCAGGCGGAATTGCCGCCGCGCCGCCGGCCCAGGCAGCGCGGCAAGTGAGGGAGTTGAGCATGGCCGACGCTCCGCATAATGGTCAGAACGGGAACAGCCACCCAACCTACGAGCTGCGCCTGATGACCGAAGAGGAGTTCATGGCCGAGGACGCGGCCCCGCCCGGCATCCTCGTCACCACCTTCAACAAGCTGCTGGACATGGTCAACCCGGTCTACAACTGGGGCCGTCGCTATTCCATGTGGCCGATGCAGTTCGGCCTCGCCTGCTGCGCCATCGAGTTCATCTCCCAGGCCGCCTCGCGCTACGACCTCGACCGCTTCGGCTGGGGCCTCACCCGCGCCTCGCCGCGCCAGGCCGACGTCATGGTCATATCCGGAACCGTCACCAAGAAGATGCTGCCCCAGATCGTTCGCCTCTACAACCAGATGGCCGAACCCAAGTACGTCATTTCGATGGGCTGCTGCGCCAACGGCGGCGGCCCCTTCAAGGAAGGCTACAACGTCGTCAGCGGCATCGACCAGTACCTGCCCGTCGATGTCTACATCCCCGGCTGCCCGCCCACCCCCCAGGCCTTCCTCCACGGCCTCATGAAGCTCCAGGAGAAGATTGACGCCGAGCGCGTCCAGGACGTGGCCTGGTATCGGCGCGGCCAGGCCGAGGAGATTCCCGTCCCCATCCTCGGCCCCGACCTCATCGACCCGCGCCAGCTGCCCGAACTGGAGGCCGCCGTCCGCGCCGCCGCGGCCGAGCGCCAGGTCGCCGAGGAAGCCGCGAAACTCGCCGCTGCTGCCGCTGCCCTGGCCCCCGCCGCCGCGCCCGCCGCGCCGCCGCCACCCGCCGTCGCGCCCGTCGAGACACTACCCAGCGGCAAGC
>CAZJJF010000569.1:0-2081 GCA_964546245.1 uncultured Anaerolineales bacterium | reverse complement strand
ACGGATAAGGCGGTTATCGGCGAACATGTGGCGTTTTGCGCCCGGACCCACGGCCACGCCGGACTGGTCGTGGATGGCTCGATTCGTGATAAGATGGGCATCCGCGCCCTGGAATGGCCGGTGTTTGTACGCGGCGTCGTGCCCAATGGCCCCCTCAAGAACGGCCCCGGCTCCATCAATGTGCCTATCGCCTGCGGGGGACTGGTCGTCAATCCTGGCGACATCGTGGTGGCCGACGACGACGGTGTGGTGGTCGTGCCGCGCGAGCGGTGGCAGGCGGTCGCGCAGGCCGCGCAGGCCATCGAAGCCCGCGAGCAGGCGAGTCGCCCGCGCATCGAGGCGGGCGAGGTCCTATGGGATATGCAAGGGCTGGAGAAGAACCTGGCGGCGTATACGGTGGAATGGCGCTAGAGAGGAATACCGTTATGGACGAAGCTCGCAAGTCTGTTGTGCCCGAAGACATCTACCGCCTGGGCTGGCTGGAAGACCCGAAGCTTAGCCCCGACGGCCGCTGGGTGGCCTACGTCCACGTGGCCGTCGATAAAGCTAAGAACCGCTACCGCCGCGCGGTGTGGCTGGCGGCGGCTGACGGCTCATCGCCGCCGCGCCCCTTTACCAGCGGCCAGGGCAATGACCATTCGCCGCGCTGGAGTCCTGACGGAACGCGGCTGGCCTTCGTCAGCGATCGCGACGGCGAGAAGGACCAGCTATACGTGATGCGCGTCGATGGCGGCGAGGGGCGGCCGCTGACGACTATGCCCAACGGCGTGCGGTTCCCGGCCTGGAGTCCGGACAGCCAGAGCCTGGCCTTTGTCGCGCGTGTCAGCCTGGAGGAGCGCGAGCGCGAGGCGCAGGGCGCGGCGCTGCAATCGCCCGCCGACAAATGGGCGGCCGAGCATGAGCGCATCGAGGACAAGCGGCGGCGCGAGGCGGCCGATGACCCACGGGTGACGACGCGCTTACCCTATCGGACCGGTACGGCGTTTATCGACAACAAGCGTGGTCATCTGTACGTGGTCGCTGCCGATGCCGATCCACAGGCGGGTGCGCCGCGACGCCTGACCGACGACGACGGCAACTGGGGCGCGCCCAACTGGGCGCCGGACGGGCAGTCGCTGCTGGCGACCCGCGAGCGTGACCCCAACATGGAGTCGCTGTTCCTGGGGCGGGCCATCTTCCGCGTGCCCCTCGCTGGCGGCGAGCCACGACAGCTGGTCGATGCGCCCTTCTCCTACGTTGGCAATGGGCCGGCCGGCACGGCCAATGCGCCTGAGACGTCACCCGACGGGCGCTGGATTGCCACGCTGCGCGCCCCCGAGGAGCGCGCCACCAGTCGCAACACGCGCCTGGCGATTCTCCCCGCTGGCGGCGGTGAGGTGCGCGATCTCACGCTGGCGGTGGACCGCTCGGCGATGACTTTTCACTGGGCCCCGGATGGTGTGCTGTGGTGTGGGCTGGAAGACCACGGCGACCTGGGCCTATACACGGTGTCCCTGGGTGGTGAGGTGACGCCTGTGGTGGGCGGGACGCGCATCGTGGACCAGTTCGACGCGGGCGGGGATGGGCGGGTGGCCTTCGTCGGCTCGACGCCGGAGCGGCCCGGCGAGCTGTGGGTGCGGAACGGCGACGGCATGGAGCGGCGGCTGACGGACCTTCACGGTGCGCTGCTGGCCGAGCGCGAGGTAGTCCTTCCGCAGGCCATCGAGTTCACTGCCCCCGATGGGCTGCCTATCCAGGGCTGGGTGCTGTATCCCAGAGACTTCGACCCGCAGGGCCGCGCACCATTGGCGGTGTTTATCCACGGTGGGCCACATACGATGTGGGGGCCGTCGTTCCGTAGCCTGTGGCCGGATTGGCAGGCGGCGGTGGGGCAGGGCTACGTTACCTTCTTCTGCAACCCGCGCGGGTCGGAGGGCTACGGGCAGGCTTTCCAGGAGGCGCTCCACGACGGGTGGGGCGAGGCCGACTATCGGGATGTCCTGGCCGGCATTGACGCCATCGTGGCGCGGGGGGGCATCGACCCGGCGCGCATCTGTGTCACAGGTGGTTCCTACGGCGGCTTCATGACGGCATGGCTGCTC
>CAZJJF010000568.1:0-2089 GCA_964546245.1 uncultured Anaerolineales bacterium | reverse complement strand
GGCCCCCACTCGCGCCCCCGAGGAAGGCCCAACCGGCGTCAAGATCGGCAAGCCGCTGGCGGCGGTCGCCGATGTCGATGCCCTGGACCTGACGGGCAAGAACGTCAACATCACCTTCTGGCACGTGTTCAGCGGCGCCCAGGAGCAGGCCCTCAAGAACATCATCGCCAGCTTCGAGCAGAAGTACCCCGGTGTCAAGGTTACCCCCGTCTACAAGGGCAGCTATGACCCGACGCGCAAGGCGACTCTCACCGCCATCGCGGCCAACGCCGTGCCAGACATGGTGTGGAGCTTCCCCAACGCCGTCAGCGAGTACGCCAACGAAGACGTGGTCCAGCCCCTGGACCCGTTCATGGACAGCACGAAGGTCGGCCTGGGTGACCTGAAGAAGGCGCTGGACGCCAAGATTCTCGCCGGCTACAAGTACCCGACCTTCAACAATCAGACCCTGAGTCTGCCGCCCGCCGTTAGCCAGGAAGTGATGTTCTACAACGCCGACTGGCTCAAGCAGCTGGGTTACGACAAGCCGCCTGAGACCTTCGACCAGTTCATGGAAGTCTGCGCCAAGGTCAAGCAGACGACGCCCGACAAGTGGTGCACGGCCTTCCGCACCGACGCCTCAGGCTTCGCCCAACTGGTATGGAATTTCGGCGGTGAGTTGCTGACCCCCGACCTCAAGCAGGCGGCGTTCAAGGACGCTGGCTTGAAGGCCATGCAGTGGTACAAGGAGATGCTGGACAAGGGCTACGCCTACCAGCCCGCCGTCGCCTTCGGCGACCAGACCGACTTCGGCCTGGGCAAGACCCTGTTCACCTTCGGCTCTTCGACGGGCATCCCCTTCTACAAGGCTGCCGCGACCGACCCCGCGACGAACAAGGAGCGCTTTAACTGGTCCATCACCGCCTACCCGCGTGTCAAGGCTGGCGACCCACCCCTGGTCAACCTGTTCGGCCCCAGCGTCGCGCTGCTGGCGACGACGCCGGAGCGGTCGCTGGCGTCGTGGCTGTTCCTCAAGCACTGGCTGGGTGACGAGCAGTCGGGCACGTGGGCAACGACCGCCAACTACTACCCCATCAACCAGAATGCCAACACCTCACCCGCCGTCAAGGCGTACCTGGAGAAGAACCCAATCTACGCCAGAGGCTTCGAGTTGCTCAAGAATAACAAGTCAGAGCCAAACGTGATGGGCTGGCAGGGTGCGCGCGACGCCATCGCCAACGGCCTGATCGCGGTGATCACCAACAAGGCGACGCCGGAGCAATCCATCGACGCGACCGTCAAGGCCGTCAATGACGTCCTGAAGCAGTAACGTCGGACCATCGCGTTCCGTAGGGGCGCACGGCTGTGCGCCCCTACGCCCCACCCGCAGGACTTCGCCTGTTCAGCGCCGAGGTTCAGCTCGGCGCGTTCGCCGCGAGGACGCCCCCTCAGGCCAATGCCGCGTCGTAGGCATCCAGGCGCTCGCGCGTGATCAACCCCGACGACGACGCCTTCTGAGCGCACGCCCAGCGTGCCGCGATCTGCCCCCGTCGTAGCGCCGACTGTGCATCGCGCCCCTCTAGCACATAGCCGTCGAGAAAGCCGACGGCCAGCGCATCGCCTGCGCCGTTGGTGTCGATGACCGGCAGGTCGAGGGACGGCGGCGGGAAGACTCGCAACCCATCGCGTGTGCCCAGCGCCGCGCCCCGCGCCCCCATCCCCGCCACCACCACCAGCCGTGGGTTGCGTGCCAGGCAGGCTGCCATGAGGGGCGCGGGGTCGGCGTGGTTGGCGGCCGAGAAGAACAGGATGTCGGCGGCGGCGATGAAGTCCTGGCGGTACGGGTCGTCGGCGCTCACCACGTCTTGCAGGTCACAGGCGATGGTCACGCCCATCTCGCGGGCTATGGGCAGCGCGCGCCGCGCCCAATGGGGCAGATGCACGTGGGCCAGCCGCGCCCCGGTCAGGACGCGGCGCAGCGGAGCCAGGTCGGGTGCGAGCGTCATGTGGCTCTTGCCGTCGTAGAAGTTCTTGCGACCTCCGTCAGCGGCCATGATATTCACGCTGCGGCTTGTACCAGCCGGGTCGATGAACAGCGCCGACAGGTCCA
>CAZJJF010000567.1:0-2118 GCA_964546245.1 uncultured Anaerolineales bacterium | reverse complement strand
GCCGCCTGCGCGAGTTCAAGGCGCTGTATGGCGACACCCTGGTGTGCGGCTTCGCTCGCATCCACGGCTACCCGGTCGGCATCCTTGCCAACAACGGCGTGCTGTTCAGCGAGTCGGCCCTCAAGGGCACGCACTTTATCGAGCTATGCACGGCGCGCAGCATTCCCCTCCTCTTTCTGCAAAACATCACCGGCTTCATGGTCGGCCGCGAGTACGAGGCAGGCGGGATCGCCCGCGACGGCGCGAAGCTCGTCCACGCCGTCGCCAACGCCCGCGTTCCCAAGCTGACCGTCATTATCGGCGGCTCCTTCGGCGCGGGTAACTACGGCATGGGTGGCCGCGCCTACGGCCCGCGCTTCCTGTGGATGTGGCCTAACAGCCGCATCAGCGTCATGGGCGGCGAGCAGGCCGCCAACGTCCTGCTGACCGTCAAGCAAGACCAACTGGCCCGTAGCGGCGAGGCGCTTATGTCGAGCGAGGAACAGGAGCGTTTCAAGGCCCCCATCCTGGAGAAGTACGAGCACGAAGGCAGCCCCTATTACTCGACGGCCCGCCTGTGGGACGACGGTATCCTCGATCCGCCGGAGACGCGCCGCGTGCTGGCCCTTGCCCTATCCGCCTGCCTGAACGCGCCCATCGAGCGCACCGAGTATGGCGTCTTCAGGATGTAGCCCCGGCCTCGCCATGCCTACCATCTACGCCCGCGCGCCCATGCGTCTCGACCTGGGCGGCGGCTGGACCGACGTGCCACCCTTCTCCACCGATGTTGGCGGCGCAGTCCTCAGCGCCGCCATCGCCCGCTACGCTCGCGTCACCCTGTCGCCCCGCGCCGACGGCCGGGTGCGCCTTGCCTCCGATGATTACCATACCGTGGTCGAGGGCGACCCCACCGAGGCCCTCGCCTACAGTGGCGAGTTGGACCTGCTCAAGGCCGCCGTTAGAGCGGCGGGCGCGCCTGCCCTCGACCTGACGGTGTCGAGCGACGCGCCGCCGGGCGCCGGCCTGGGCGCGTCGGCGTCGGTGGGTGTCGCCCTGCTCGGCGCGCTGAACGCCCTACGCCCTCAGTGGCCGCGCGCCTCCCTTGCCGACCGCGCCCATCACCTGGAGCTGGACATGGGCGTGGCCGGTGGGCGGCAGGACCAGTACGCCGCCCTCCACGGCGGCTTCCAGTTCCTGACATTCCACGACCCGGCGGCCACCGCTACCCGTATCGACCTGTCGCCCACGACCCTGGCCGGCCTGCGCCGTGACCTCGTGCTCGTCTACACCGGCCGCTCGCGGGTGTCGGGTAGCATCATCGCCAGGGTCATGGGGGCCTATCGACGCGGCGAGTCGCGCACCACCCATGCCCTGCACCGCCTCAAGGCCATCGCCGTCGAGATGCGCGACGCCTTACTGGCAGGCGATCTGGCTGCCTTCGGCACGCTGCTGGGTGAGAACTGGGCCTGCCAGAAGGCCCTCGACCCGTCGACCACCACGCCGCAGATCGACGCCCTGTTCGACCTCGCCCGGCGGCGCGGCGCGACCGGTGGCAAAGCTCTCGGCGCGGGTGGGGGCGGCTGCGTCCTCATCTACGCTCCCGACCACAGCGCCGCTCTGCGCGCCATGCTGGTCAATGAGGGCCTGACTATCTTCGACTTCGACTTCGACAGCGAGGGGCTGCGGGTCCAGACAGGAGAATTGGACGCGGACGAGCGCGGACAAGCGCGGACAAGACCAGGCCAGACAGAATGAACAGAATGGCAGGAATATCAGACGAATGGAAGAATTCCGAAACGATCTTCCTTCGTGGCTTCGTGCCTTTGTAACCTTCGTGCTGTGTCAAGACAGGTGACAATCGACAGGCCCTCGCATCAACTTGGGAGCCGGACCATGTTCCGACGTATCCTCATCGCCAATCGCGGCGAGATCGCCGTGCGCATCATCCGCGCCTGCCGCGACCTGGGCATCGAGACGGTCGCCATCTACTCGGAGGCTGACGCGGGCGCGCGCCATGTCGCCCTGGCCGATCGGGCCGTCCTCGTCGGGCCGCCGTCACCGACCGAGTCGTACCTGCGCATCGACCGTGTGGTGCAGGCTGCTCTTGACACCGGCTGCGAGGCGGTCCACCCCGGCTAC
>CAZJJF010000566.1:0-2119 GCA_964546245.1 uncultured Anaerolineales bacterium | reverse complement strand
GGCTTAGCCCCGCGAAGAAGGCCAGCTCGATGGCCTGGCGTTGCTCGCAGGGCAGCGATCCCAGGGCGCGACGCACGGCGGCCTGACGCACGGAGGTGGTCAGGGCCGCCTCCGGCTCGGGGGCCTGATCTACGGCCATCTCGAAGGCGGGGACACTTGTCTCGCGTTCGACCGCCTGGGGACGCACCGACTGGCGGCGCAGGGCGTCCACGGCCAGGTTGCGGGCGATGCGGAGCAGCCAGGCCTGGGGGTCGCGCACCGGCTCAGGGAGGCTGCGGGCGGCCCGCCAGGCGCGAATGAAGGTCTCCTGGACGAGGTCCTCGGCCAGGGTCGGTTGGCCGACGATGCGAAGCGCCTGCCTGTAGACAGCCTGGGCATGCCGCTCATACAGGCCGGCCAGAGCTGTGTCGTCGCCCTGGGCGATGCGTGTGACCAGGGCGTTGTCACTGGGGCTGGCGCTGGGGCGGGGCGACAGCGTAGGAGCGGAACCAAACGGCGCGGCGACTGGCGATAACATGGCGCTACCTCGTGGGGGATGAGGGCCGTGGCCCTCGACGCAGCTTGCTGTTGCCAGTATAGGGCATCGGTCCTACCGCGCTCGCACAGCAGTCCTAATCGAGTCCTACCGACGCGTGAAACGTGGCGCGTCTCTACCGCCACGCATCACGTTTCACGCATTACGCCGACATCCGGCGGGTAGCCGTTGGAGGCATAGGCCATGCGCTACGAAGACATCGCGCTCGATGTGCTATTGGAGCAGATACGGGTGAGTGGACGCGGGACAATGGCGGAGGCGCTGGGGATTGAGATGGAAGAAGTGAGCCGGGAGCGGATGGTGGCGACCATGCCGGTTGGCCCGGCCACGCGGCAGCCCTTTGGCCTGCTCCACGGCGGGGCCAGTGTTGCCCTGGCCGAGACGCTGGCATCCATAGGCGCGTGGCTGAATGTGCCCGACATGGAGCGGCATGTGGTGGTTGGAGTGGAGATCAACTGCAACCACATCCGCAGTCAGCGTGAGGGCGTGGTGCGCGGTGTAGCTGTTCCGCTGCACGTGGGGCGCACGACCCAGGTCTGGTCCATCGAGATTCGCGACGCCACCGAGCGGCTGGTGGCCGTGTCGCGCTGCACGCTGGCGGTGGTTGACGTGCGGTGAGGCTACTCGTAGCGCAGGGCCTCGGCAGGGTAGATGCGGCCCGCCTGCCAGGCCGGGATCATCGTGGTAAGCAGCGTCATGCCGTAGGCGACCAGCGCGATCAGGCCGATCTGACCCCAGGGGATGGCGAACTGAATCTCTGGGTTCTGCGCGGCGATGAACTGGACCACGTTGCGTGACAGGACGATGCCCAGGCCGACGCCGACCAGGATGCCGAGGCCCGCGATGAGGGAGGCTTCGCAGAGGAAGGTGGCCTGCACCAGACGGCGGTCGAAGCCCAGGGCGCGCAGCACGCCAATCTGCTGGCGGCGCTCGACCACGGCGCGCGTCGCCATGACCCCCAGCGCCACGACGCCACTGACCAGCCCCAGGCCCATGAAGCCCTGCAACAATTGATTGAGCAGCAGGCGAATGCCCTGGGCGGCGCGCAACTCTTCATTGAGGACCGACGCCGTCAGGCCCTGGCGGCTGAAGGAGCGCGCCAGACCCAGGGCGGCCTGACGGGGCGTCTCGCCCGCAGCGACGCGGAGGTAGTAGCTGCGCGGTGGCGGGGGCGTCCAGCCGCCCGCCTGGAGCGTGGCGGGGGTCGTGTACAGGCCGTTACCCAGCGCGACGCGCCTGTCGAGCACACCGATGACCGTCAGCCTCAGGGGCGGGCCGCCCTTGGGGTCGCGCACCCAGACCACCGTGGGCGGGATGCTCCTGTCGTCGCGGCTGGCGGCCTGGAAGACAAACTGGCTCGACCCCAAGGGGTCCACGGCGCTACGCTGGCCCGCCCCCGCCTGGAGCGCGCTGCCGTGGAGCACGGCCACCGGGTTTGTGAATCAAGGAGTTTCCATGGGCGTTTTTGCGCAACAGCAACGCAAATGGTGGGCATTGCTCGGGGTGAGCATCGCCAGTTTTCTCGGCTGTGTCGCCTGCTTCGACGTTCTTAAGGGCGGATGGGTTGCGAACGCCGCAGGGCGA
>CAZJJF010000565.1:0-2125 GCA_964546245.1 uncultured Anaerolineales bacterium | reverse complement strand
GGACTTCTACCTCAAGCTGACCGGCGATCTGGTGCGCGCCTGGAAGGCGGGGGCCACCGCCGCGCCACCCGCCGCGCCGGCGGCTGGCCCCGCAACCGCCAACACAGCGACCGATGCCCTGCGCGCGGAAGCCCAGCAGCGCCAGGCCATCCAGTTCAACCCCGGCGCGGCGCTCCAACGGCGCATCTTTGCCGACCGCTTTGTGCCCAACTCGGCCGAGTTCAGCCTCGATGTCGAGGGGACGCGCTACACAGCACAGCGCGCCGAGAATCTGGCAACCGGTGAGGTGCGCCTGTATTGGGTGCGCGGCGAGGAATGGGGCGCGGTGCAGTGGAGCGCGCCCGACCAGGCGCCGGGCGGGCTGGCCGCCGAGGCGCAGCGCCGGCAGGCGATTCAGTTCAACCCTGGGGCCGCGCTTCAGCGGCGCATCTTTGCCGATGGCTTCGTGCCCAACTCGGCCGAGTTCAGCCTCGATGTTGGGGGCACGCGGTACACGGCACAGCGCGCCGAGAATCTCGCCAACGGCGGGGTGCGTATCTACTACGTGAGGGGAGACGACTGGGGGTCGGTGGCGTTCGTGTGAGTCCCACTCCATCAGATGGCGATACTGGTGTCCATCATTGGTATGATTTGCTCCCCTGGGAGCGTCTGACCCCTTGACGCTCAGCCGCCGGGCATGGTATGATGCTGAGTGTGAGACATCTGTCTCTTGGGAGGTAGTGATGACCTTGCGGTGTCAATTGCAGAACCTGACAGCCAACGACCGAAGGCTTGCCATGTGGGCGAGCCGCTGGGTCAGGCTGCGTCTCGACGGGGCTGACTGAGCCATCTCCCTCAGTGACCTCTCTCGCGCGTGGCCTCCCCAGGCCACGCGCGAATTCTTTCTAGAAGGGAGGTCCGAGTTGTCGGCTCAACTGACTGGCTACATCTGTGTGTGCTGCGGTTTCACCATTATCGAGCTGAAGCCTGTCTCGCCCCTGTGCCCCGTCTGCGTCGAGTGGGGCTGTATCGAGGGGCGACTGGTAGAGGTGGCCAACGCCGCTGAGGTGAAGTATCTGGCCGTCACGCTGCACCTGAGTGGGCGGCCCGAGTTCACTGACGTTGCCTTCGAGCGACGACCCGCAACCGACTAAGGCGGCGGCGAGCGACAAGCGTTAAGATAAGGAGGCGCTACCATGACTGCAACTCTGTACGCCCAGGTCTGTCCGACCTGCGGTCGGGGCTACATCGAGCCGCTGCCGGTGGGGCTGTGCCCCGTGTGCCGCTTCTACGGCATCGCCAGCTACCTGGTGGAGATTGAGGACCGGGCGCTGGTGATGGCCCTGGCGATGGAGCGCGCCGCCGCCGAGCCGCGGCCGCGGCTGCCCCGGCGTCGCCGCGCCAGATCGCGCCGTAGCCGTTCCGCTAGCCCCCGACAAGAGAACATACCCATTCACGATGAGGTGACAACCAGGGCGGCCATATCAGCCCTCGCTCGATGAGCGACCGGCGGGTATGGCCGCCCTATGGGCATTGCCTGGCAGCCAGTAGTGACGTCGAGGGGGCCAGTGGGTAAGACCCGCCAGGGGCAGGCATCCGATAGGCGAGGGTCGCTTGGCCGCCGACGAGTAGGAATGAGACTTGACAAGGTCCAGGCCGTATGCTATAATGCTGTCCCACACGGTTGACGAGGGAAACGGGCGAAGCGTGACAACGAAGAGGACGAGCCACACCGTATTCTTGAATACCCAGCCCCCGAGGGGGATGGCCTGGCGCGGTGCGTCTGAGTTGCCCCACTTCCCGCGTCGCCGAGCCGGCGGAGGATCCTGAGCCTGGCATACCAGGGCAGGCTTCTTCCGGCGGCGTGACCTTCAGGGGTTCACGCCGTTGTTCTTTCTCAATTCACATGTCCCCGTAGCTCAGTGGAAGAGCGTTGGGTTGCGGACCCAAAGGTCGCAGGTTCAAGTCCTGCCGGGGATGCTCGACAGGCGGGGGCCTGTCGTGTGCCCCCATAGCTCAGTGGAAGAGCATTGGCCTCCGGAGCCAAAGGCGCAGGTTCGAGTCCTGCTGGGGGTACCAGGTCGGCGATCAAGCCCAGGTGGCGGAACTGGCAGACGCGCTACGTTCAGGGCGTAGTTCCCGTACG
>CAZJJF010000564.1:0-2135 GCA_964546245.1 uncultured Anaerolineales bacterium | reverse complement strand
CGACATCCTCTACCACAATGGCGACGTTCTCCTCGACCGGCCCCTGGACGAGCGTCGCCACCATCTCGAAGCCCTCTTCCGCCATACCGTCGGCCCGCTACGCCTGGCGGCCAGCGTCCCCTTCGACCCCGATCCCGTCACCCTACCCGACCGCCTCGCCGCCGCCTTCGCGGCCGCCCGCGAGCGCGGCAACGAGGGGCTGATGGTCAAGGACCCCGCGTCGGCATACAAGCCGGGGCGGCGCGGCAAGGAGTGGCTCAAGATCAAGCAGCCGCTAGCGACGCTGGACGTGGTGATAACCGGGGTTGAGTGGGGCAACGGTAAGCGCCGCGCGGTGCTATCCGACTACACCTTCGCCGTGCTTGACGACGACGGCCACTTCGTCGAGGTCGGCAAGGCCTACACCGGCCTCACCGACGCCGAGATCGCCGAGCTGACAGCCTGGTTCCAGGCCCACACCCTTCAGGACTTCGGCAAGTTCCGCCGCGTCGAGCCGCGCATCGTCCTCGAAGTCGCCTTCAACAACGTACAGGCATCGAACCGTCATCCCAGCGGCTATGCGCTACGCTTCCCCCGCATCGTGCGCATCCGTAGCGACAAGCTACCTGGCGACATCGATACCCTGGCGACGGTGCGCGCCCTGGCCCAGCGCGAGGCCACATGAGTCTGCCCGCTGAAATCCCGTTGTTTCCTCTAAACGTGGTGCTGTTTCCCGGCGTCCTTCTGCCGCTGCACATCTTCGAGCCGCGCTACCGGCGCATGTTGAATCTATGCGTTGAAGAAGAGATTCCCTTCGGCCTCGTCCTCGCCACCAACAACGAGCTGCCACACCGAGTCGGGGTCGCCGCGCATATTCAACACATCGAACGCCTCACCGACGGCCGCGCCAACATTGTCACGCTGGGTCAGGAGCGCTTCCGCGTCACCGACTTCCGCCACGACTTCCCCTATCTCGTGGGTCGCGTGGAAGAATGGCCATGCCGCGCCCGACCTGGCCTGCGCCTCGCCGCCCAGGTCGCCACTACCTGCCAGGCCTTCGACGCCTATCTAGATGCCTTGCGCGGCGCCATCGGCCAGGAAATCAGCGTCGACGAGATGCCTGACGAACCTGACGCCCTCGCCTATCTCATCGCCGTCGCCCTCCAGGTCAGTCTCGAACAGAAGCAGGCGCTCCTTGAAGCGCCCACCCTCGTCGAACTACTGCGCCAGGAGCAGCGTCTCATGCACAGCGAGACCGCCATCCTACGCTATATGGAACATACCCGCCCCCTGGCCGACGACGCCGGCCCCATCTCCCCCAACTGACGCAACAGCAGCGAATACCGGCCAGGACAGCAGGGAAACCCCACCCCTAGGGGCCCCGATGCCGACGGCCGTCGGGATGACAGTCGCGCATCGCCTGTCACACACAGGAACAGAGATCAGCCCGGCCAGTCTGGCGGAACGCGCTTCAAGCCCCACCATTCGTAGGCCTGCTCGAACAGATCGGCCAGCGGCTGAACGGTCGCCATCTCCGCCTCGGCGTCCTCAGGCAAGCGCTCGGTATCGAATAGCGCCTGATAGTCGGCCCTGGCCCACGCGGGCAGCGCGCCGGACAGCATCGCCGTCAGAATCGCCCACACCCGCGCCACGGTCAGCGGGTTATAGCCACCCCCGCCCAGAAACAGCAGCCGCCCATCACACAACAGGTGCGCCATGCGATGGAAACGCTGGATAAGGTGGACGTAGGTATCCGTGGTCAGGCGCAGACCGACGAGAGGGTCGCTAAAATGGGCATCCGCGCCGAACTGGACTATGACAAACTGAGGGCGATACTCATACAAGAGCGGCGGGACAAACCGATCAAAGACGCTCTGGTACACCCTATCGCCAATGCGGCGCGGCAGAGGCAGGTTGATAGTATACAGATAGCCCCGCCCCTCGCCGCGCTCCGCTGTGCTGCCCGTGCCGGGATAGAAACGCCCATCGTACTGGTGCAGTGACACCTTCAGGATAGGCTCGTCATAGAGCAGAGCCTGAGTACCGTCGCCGTGGTGGCCGTCCACGTCGATAATAGCAATGCGCTCCAGGCCAAACTCCCGCTGCAACATGCGCGTGGCAATAACAATGTCGTTGAAGATGCAGAAGCCACTGGC
>CAZJJF010000563.1:0-2148 GCA_964546245.1 uncultured Anaerolineales bacterium | reverse complement strand
TGCGGCCGGGCGCCGGGGGGTGGGGGGGGCCTGGGGGGGTGGGGGGGGGCTGCGCGCCGGAAGGGCGCGCGTAGTTGCACGTCCAATAGCGTTGCAGGTAGGAGCCGGAGGGGCCTTGCAGGAAGCCGCAGCCCACGTCGACCCAGTTGCCCAGGATG
Source organism: uncultured Anaerolineales bacterium (assembly GCA_964546245.1). Classification (GTDB taxonomy): domain Bacteria; phylum Chloroflexota; class Anaerolineae; order Epilineales; family JAHCIE01; genus JAHCIE01. Next base: position 1,990 of record CAZJJF010000563.1, on the reverse strand, counting down.
TTGGCGCGGTGGCCGTCGGAGTTCATCCAGCCAGTGACCATGTCAGTGGGGGTCTGGTAGCCCTGGCCGATGTTCTCGCCGCCGCTCAGCAGGGGATACCCCGCGTTGCGCATGCGCTGCATGGGATCCGGCTCGCCAGTGCAGATATGGGCGAAGCAGTTGTTATCGAGCATCCAACGATTATGGAAGTCGGCGGCGTCATTCAGGCTTCGATTGGCTGTTAGCGCGGGCAGGCCCTGCTTCGCGCGCTCCTGGTTCATCAAGTAGATGAGCTGCTGCACGTAGTCGTTGGGCGGCGCGGTGGGCAGCGGTGTCGCGGTGGCCGCCGGGCGAGTGGGCGTCGGGCTGGGGCCGCTGGGCGGCGTCGCCGTTGGGCCAGGGTTACCGCTGCCCACCGCGCGCGCGGCGTTGAGACGGCCCTTGCCGAACTGGAAGGCGTCGCCGATGTTGTCGGTGGTGCTCTCCAGCCGCGCCCGGATCTGGGCGTTGGTCCAGGTCGGATTCGCGGCCGCGACCAGGGCGGCCACACCGGCGGCGTTGGGTGAGGCCATGCTGGTGCCATTCCACGCCTGATAGCCGCCGCCGCGCACCGTGCTGAGGATCGCGGAGCCGGGGGCGGAGACGTCCACCGTCGAGCCGTAGTTGCTGAAGCTCGAGCGGGCGTCGTTCTGGTCGGTGGACACGACGGAGATGCAGTTCTCGTAGGCGGCCGGGTAGGCGGGGGCCGAGGTCGACGAATTGCCGGCGGCGCAGACAACGACCACGCCCTTGTTCCAGGCGTACTTGACCGCGCTCTCGAGCGTCGACGCACCGGATGCGCCCCCCAGGCTCATGTTGATGACTTTGACGCCCTGGTCCGCGGCCCAGGTGATGCCGTTGGCGATGCGGCCAAAGTCGCCCGCACCGCCGGAGTTGAGCACCTTGACCGGCAACACGCGCGTCTTGTAGCCAACGCCCGCGATACCGACACTGTTGTTGGTCGCGGCGGCGACAATACCGGAGACATGCGTGCCGTGACCCTGGTCGTCGCTGGCGTCATCGTCGCCGTTGACGAAGTCCTTGCCGCGCGAGACAAACGTGCCCTGGAGGTCCGGGTGGCTGAACTCAGCCCCTGTGTCCAGCACGGCGACCACCATCCCCTCGCCCTGGGTGACATCCCAGGCGTTATACACCTGCATCTTGCTCAGGCTGTATTGCTGGTTGGCCTGGGGATCGTTCACACTGGCGGCCTGGGGCTTCCAATCGCCCGACCATATGACAGGCCCGACCGGGTCCGACGGGAAGGCATAGGCGATGAAGTTCGGCTCGGCGTACTCGACCTCGGGTAGCGTGAGATAGGCGTTGAGCGTGTCGGTTCCCAGGTCCGGCGGGGCGGCCAGAATCTGGACGCCGATACCCTGCACGAAACCCACCGAGCGCACGTTGTAGGTGGCGTTGATGCGGGCGATAGTCTGGACATCCACCCCGTCCCGCCACTTGACCAACATCTCGCCCGGTACGGCCTCGGTTGGGTCGTAGGCCTGCCAGGGCGCGCCAATGCTGCCGCCATCGGGGGGTGGCAGGATGGCTCGGCCGTCGCCCTGGGTGATGTGAGGCAGGTAGACGCGGAACGGTTCGTCCGCGGAGGCAGGGATTGGCGCGAGCGGGTGGGCCCCGCCGATCAGCACCAGGCCGAGAATCAGGATGAGAAACACGCGCGACAGGGCGCGCCGACGTGGCGTCGACATGCGGGCCTCCAGGCGGGGAGGGGTGGCGGCTAGGATTCGCCTGACGGCAGGGGGGCCTGGAGGCAGCCGCGTGGGGCTGACAATCCGGGTAAGCCAGGCGCGTCGGCACCGGTCAACACCGCAACGACTGGGCGCGCTATGACGCTCAGAAGCCGTGGGGGGACCGGTGGCGGCCGGCATAAACTGGGGGGAGGTCCAAAGGACGCCGCGAGGTCGCCCTCACGATCGACGACGGCCCCAACCCCGCCCTGACTCCCAAAATT
>CAZJJF010000562.1:0-2151 GCA_964546245.1 uncultured Anaerolineales bacterium | reverse complement strand
GGGATGACGAAGATGCCTCGCGCGTTCAAGATGTCGTCAGCGTCGGGGGTGGTGGGGCCGTTGGCGCCCTCGGCGATGATGTGGGCGCGAATGCGGTCGGCATTGGCGCGGGTGATCTGGCCTTCGAGGGCGGCCGGGATGAGCACGTCGCATTCCAGTTCGAGGAGCGCGGCGTTGCCAATCGGCTCAGCCTCAGGGAAGCCCACGACGCTGCCGGTAGCCCGGGCGTGGGCGACTACGGCGGGGATGTCGAGGCCGTGGCGGTTAGTAATCGCGCCGAAGACATCGCCGACGGCGATGACTCGCGCGCCCGCAGCGTGCATGAGGCGGGCTGAGGCATTGCCGACGTTGCCGAACCCCTGGACCACGACATCGGCGTTGTGGACCGGGATTTCCATCACCTTTAGGGCTTCGAGGGTGGTGACCATGACGCCGCGGCCGGTGGCATCGGCGCGGCCGAGGGAGCCGCCAATCTCTAGCGGCTTGCCGGTGACGACGGCGGGCACAGAGTAGCCGCGATGCATGGAGTAGGTATCCATGATCCAGGCCATGATCTGGGCGTTGGTGTTGACGTCGGGGGCGGGGATGTCGCCCTCCGGACTCATCAGAATACTGATTTCACTGGCGTAGCGGCGTGTCAGGTGCTCTAGCTCGCGCATTGAGAGGAGCTTGGGATCAATGATGACGCCGCCTTTGGCGCCGCCAAAGGGGATGCCGACAGTGGCGCATTTCCAGGTCATCCACATGGCCAACGCTCGCACCTCATCGAGGGTGACGTCGGGGTGGAAGCGGATACCGCCTTTGCTGGGGCCGAGGACCGTATTATGGTGGACACGATAGCCGGTGAAAATACGGACAGAGTCGTCGTCCATCTTGACGGGGAAATTGACGGTTAGCTCGCGCTTGGTGCTGCGCAGCATCTCACGGACGCCGGCCTTGATGTCGAGGTAGGCGGCGGCGCGGTCAAACTGCTCGCGGGCCACGTCCCAGGGGTTGATAGCGTGTTCCAGAGTTGTCTCACGTAGCATGTGCTCCTCCTTGAGCACGTGGCTGCCCGACGCTGGGCAGGCACTCATAGCGGGGCACGTCAGGGTGTCCCGCTATCATTATAGACCACGCGGCAGGCGGCGTGGTGAAGGTGTATGCCTGGCGGGTGGAGGGACGGCTACCCGGCATGCGCCGCCCAGCCCCCTTCGCCTGGTTGCGTGGGCCTTCACGCACTGCTATACTAGCCCTATGCAGGAGTTCCCGCGTACCTACGTCAGTTTCATCGGCGCGGCGCAGCAGAACCCAGACGTGACGCCCAGGCGGTACACCCTGACGCAGGCGGGCGCGGCGGGATCGGTCGCGGTGGCGGTTGGCGACGTCTTCGACTACGCAGCGCTCCTCAGCCCACGCACCCAGATGGTGCGCGATGAGTTGACGGCCGAGCTAGGGCGGGATGACGGCGGTCGGCCTGAGTTGCATGTCCACTGCCACGTGAGCGGCGTGAAGGTCGCGCCGCCTTTCTCTGACCCCACCTGGCGCGCCCAAATCTTCGAGGCTGCGCTACCCATTGCGTTGAGCGCGATTCACTGGGCGGATCGCGATTTCTACCGCCGTCACCCCGAGTACAACCGCGCCCGTGTCCTGGTGCATTTTCACGCTCAGGAGACGGAGTTCGACCGCCTCGCTGCCTACGGCTGGCTGGGCGAGTATGCCCTCGACGAGGAAGACGCGCCTTGACGTGCTCGACCGCCCTGGTCTTCCATGATGTGTATCGCGGTCGTGGCGTTTCCCCCTTGACCACTTCCTGGACCCGCTATGCGCTGGCCTATGACCTCATTGAGTCGCTGGGCCTGTTCCGGGGCGGGCTGGGCCTGCTCATACCCAACGAAGCGAGCGAGCGCGAATTGCGCCTGGCCCATACCGCCGACTACATCGCGCGGGTTCACGAAGCCGATGCTCGCGGCGAGGGCAACCTGGACGGGCGCGATACCCCCGCCTGGCGCGGCATGTATCGCCGGGCGGCGGTGGCGGTGGGGGGAACGCTGCTGGGGGCGCGGGCCATCATGCGCGGTGAGGTGGCCCATGCCTTCAACCCGGCCGGTGGGTTGCACCATGCCCAGGCTGATCGCGCTCATGCTCAGGAGGCCGGCGCCTGCAGCCCAC
>CAZJJF010000561.1:0-2157 GCA_964546245.1 uncultured Anaerolineales bacterium | reverse complement strand
GCTGGTCAACAACCTGCCTGGCCAGTACGTGGGAGCCATCCGCGTCGAGAGCCAGGCCTGGGAGACGCCAGGCGAGTTCCTGGTCGGCGCGCCGCCGATTGCGGCGGTGGCCGAACTGGTGCAGTACTCATCGGCGGCGCGGCAGACGCCGCTACAGGCGGTGGCCTACAACCTGCTGCGCCAGGAGGATGGTTACATCTGGCAGGTGGGCGACGGCTTCGGCGGCTTGCAGAGTGGCACGGCGGTCATCGCCATTCCCAGCCTGCTGCAGAAGGGTAACAGCCTGGGCATCCAGACGGAGCTAGCCATCCAGAACCTGGTGCCCAAGCCGGGCTTCACCGACTTCGCCATCTTCGTGTACGACCAGAACGGGTTGCTGGACTTCGTGTGCGAGAAGCTCAACGAGAAGCAGGTGGAGTACATCGACCTGGCAACGTGGGGCTGGATCAACCCTGGCTTCAAGGGCAGCGCGGTGATCTCGGCGACGTTCTGGGAGCACGACGTGTTCGACGGGCAGGGGCAGTTCCAGCGCAACGTGGTGGGCTTGGGAGCCGTCAAGGTCGAGCGTTACGTCGCCACCAGCGGGATACCGCAGGCGGGTGACGTGGCGGCGGCCAGCGAGGGCTTCCCGATCCCCGGCAAGCTGGGGCATTGTCCCAACTTCGACTGGGAGGGCTTCCCGCCCATCTGCCCTGGGCAGCCAGGCTGGCAGCCATAACAGCCTGATACGGAACGGCGGAACGCGAAGGCCCTGGGGGTGTGACCCCAGGGCCTTCCCTTGTTGGCGCGGGCCAGAGCTAGCCGATGTCAACGGAGCGGCCGAGGCGGGCCGACTCCTGGATGCCTTCCAGAATGGCGGTGACGGCTACCCCTTGCTCCGGCGTGGCGCGGAGCGGTGTCCCGTGGTGGATGGCGCTGATAAGGATGTCCAGCTGGGTCGTCATCGTGCTTTCAGGGGCGGGCGGGAAGGTGGACGGCGTCTCAGTGGGGCGACCGCTATTGTCGCGGAAGAGTGCGAGGGGCGAGTGAGCGGGGTCCTGGCCAGCCGCGCTGTGAAACTCTGCGCCACCCTCGGTTCCCAGCAGTTGCAGGCGCTCTTCGGAGCGGGTGTAGCCCGCCCAGGCGACGTCGACCATGAGGGTCGCGCCGTTGTCGAAGCGTACCATGCCCGCTGCCAGGTCGTCCACGTCGAAGCGGGCGTTGGCGGGGATGGCGCCTGGCGGTGGGGCGTCGGCTCCCCAGCCGCCGAGGGCGCGAGCGCGCGGGCCGAACTCGGCGTAGGTGACGCCCATGGCGCTGACGGGCTTGGGGTTGCCCATGAGCCACACGGCCAGGTCGGCCATGTGGACGCCGATGTCCATGATCGCGCCGCCGCCCGCCAGGTCCTTGTTGGTGAACCACGAGCCAAAGCCTGGGATACCCCGACTGCGGAGCATGCTGATCTTGGTGTAGTAGATGCGTCCCAACTCGCCCGCGTCCACCAAGCCCTTGAGGTAGACCATCTCAGGGCGGTAGCGGTTATGGAGGCTGATAGTCAGGAGGCGGCCGGTGGCGCGGGCGGTGTCGGCCATGCGCTGGGCGTCGGCGGCCGAGGTCGCCATGGGCTTCTCGACCAGGACGTGGGCGCCGGCCTCGAGGGCGGCCAGGGCCTGCGGCGCGTGGAAGACGTTGGGCGTGCCGATGATGACGAGGTCGGGCCGAGCCTCGCGCAGCATGGCGTCGTAGTCGGCGTAGGTGGCGGGGATGTGAAACTCGCCAGCGACTGCCTGGGCGCGCTCGGCGTTGACTTCGACCAGGGCGACGAGGTCGGTGTCGGTGCGCTGCTGGAGGGCGGGCAGATGGCCGCGCGTCGCGATGAATCCGGCGCCGGCCACGGCGACACGAAGGGGAGACGAGGACTGGGGCGAAGACGACATTTGAGGCTACCTTTCAGTTTGGAGTTGGGAGGCAGGCATAGGGTACTTGTGTGTGAGACGGGCGTCAAATCCGACCAGAGGACGAAGGACGAAGGACCAACGACCAACCGAATCAGCCAATTGGTCCCTGGTCCTTCGTCCTTGGTCGGCCAGGAGCACGCCATCACTGGCCCGCCGTCTGCTCAGCCGATGAGGCTATCGCCGAGGTCGTGCTGGGCGCGGTAGCCGTGTATTTGCTGGC